>NZ_BAAAUT010000014.1:0-142719 GCF_039534085.1 Planomonospora alba | reverse complement strand
GGCACGGCCGACCCGGCGCGAGACTTCTCCGGCCTTCCGCCGCGCCTGCTCCCAGTCCGCTGCCACGCCTTCAGTCATACCTCACGGGCGGACGGGCTGTCCGGCACGGCGCGTCACGCGCCGGGCGGCCGCGGCGCCTCACGTGCCGGGCGGTCGCGGTACGTCATGTGCCGGACGGGCGGGCGCGTCACGCGCCGGGCGGGCCGCCACGTGCGGGCACCGGCCCGCGCGCGGTGCCGTTCGCTCCGGGCATAGGCGAGAATGAATCCGTGACCCGTACTCGATCCCGCGCTGTAGCTCTCGACCAGGCCTGTGCCGCCGCCGTCGATCTGGCCCGCTCCGCGATCGAGGAGAACGTCAGACCGGACCAGATCGGCGAGCACCTGGGCGTCGAGGGCGAGGGCGACCGGGTGGTCACCCACTACTTCGCCTGCCTCGACCGCGCCTACCGCGGCTGGCGCTGGGCCGTCACCGTCGTCCGGGCCGCCCGCGCGCGCAACGTCACGGTCAGCGAGGTCGTGCTGCTGCCCGGTTCCGGCGCGCTCCTGGCGCCCCCGTGGGTGCCGTGGAGCGAGCGGCTGCGCCCCGGCGACCTCGGCGTGGGCGACCTGCTGCCCACCGGGGCGGACGACGACCGGCTCGCGCCCGGCTTCACCGGCATCGACGACGAGACGGGCGACGAGATCGACCGTCAGATGATCTTCGAGTACGGCCTCGGCCGGGCCCGGGTGCTCTCCCCGATCGGCCGCGACCTCGCCGTGCGGCGCTGGCACTCCGGCGAGGCGGGGCCGCACACCCCGATCGCCCACGCCGCCCCCGCCCAGTGCTCCACCTGCGGCTTCTACTGGCCGCTCGCGGGCTCGCTGCGCATCGGGTTCGGCGTCTGCGCCAACGAGTACGCGCCCGACGACGGCCGGGTCGTGTCCGCCGACCACGGCTGCGGCGCGCACTCCGAGGCCGCCGTGGTGCCGCACCAGGCCGTGCCGGCCTCGCCGATCCTCGACGAACTGGCCTTCGACATCGAGGAGGAGGAGCCCGCGGAGGCCGACCTGGCCGGTTCCGTGGAGGACACCGACTCCGAGCCGCTGGGTCACTCCTGACCCGACCCGATCCGACGCCGTCCCCGCGCCGCCGGGTCGCCTCCCGCCGCGGTCCGGCCGCCGCGCTGTGGCGTCCCGGGGCCCCCGAGCCGGCCTGAGAACCTGGGAATCACCGCTGTGACTGACATCTTCGGCACCGATCGCATCCGCTCCGCCGTGCTCGCAGCGTGGACCGCCTCGCCCGCACGCTTCCGCGAGGACGCCAACGCGGAGGAGGACTTCGCGCTCGGCGGCTACCGCGACCGGCTGATCGTCGAGCTGGCCCAGAACGCCGCCGACGCCGCGCTCCGCGCCGGAGTCCCCGGCCGGCTCCGGCTCTCGCTGCGCGAGGGCGTGCTCTCCGCGGCCAACACCGGCGCGGCCGTGGACGCGGCCGGGATCGAGAGCCTCTCGACGCTGCGCGTCTCCGCCAAGCGCGGCGAGACCTCCGCGACGGGCCGGTTCGGCGTCGGCTTCGCGGCCGTGGTGACGGTCTGCGACGAGCCGGTCATCGGCTCGCTCGGCACCGGGGTGGTCCGCTGGTCCCGGGAGCAGACCGCCGCGCTGGTGGCGGCCGAGCCCGCACTGGCAGGCGAGCTCGCCGAGCGCGGCGGGCACGTGCCGCTGCTCCGCCTGCCGTTCCCCGCCGGTCCGGTGGAGATCCCGGCGGGCTTCGACACGCTGGTACGGCTCCCGCTCCGCGACGAGGCGGCCGTGGAGGCCGTACGGCGGATGCTCCACGCGGCGGGTCCCGCGCTGCTGCTCGGCCTGCCTTCGCTGGAGTCGATCGAGATCGACGTGGACGGCCGGACCCGGACGATCACGGCGGACGGCTGGCGGGTCGTGTCGGCCTCCGGCCGGTTCACCCCGGAGCAGGTGGCCGAGCTGTTCGCCGACCGGCCGACCGAGGAGCGGGCCCGGCCGTACTGGACGGTCCGCTGGGCCGTACCGGTCGGCCCGCAGGACGGCCCGCACGCCGGCGAGCCGCGGCCGCTGCCGGAGACGGTGCCGCCCGTGGTGCACGCGCCGACGCCGAGCGACGAGCCGCTGGACCTGCCCGCGCTGCTCATCGCCTCCTTCCCGATGGCCACCGACCGGCGGCACGCGGCGGCGGGGCCGCTGGCCGACTTCCTGGTGGAGCGCGCCGCCGAGACCTACGTCGAGCTGCTGGCCGCCCTGCCCCGCACGCCGAAGCTGCTCGACCTCGTCCCGGGCCTGATGGGCAAGGGCGAGCTGGACGCCCGGATCCGCCGGGCGATCCTGCGCCTGCTGCCCGACGCCCCGCTGCTGCCGGCCCTCTCCCCGCCCGCCGACGCCGCGGAGCCGGTCCCGGACGGCGAGGACCTCCTGGTGCCCGGGCGGCAGGCGAGCGTGGTGGCGGCCCCCGGCGAGCTGCTGGAGAAGATCGCCCCGATGGTGCCCGGCCTGCTGCCCGCCGGCTGGCCCGCCCGGCACCCCGCGATCGCCGCGCTCGGCGTGAAGCGGGTCGAGCTCGCCGACGTCGTCGACCTGCTCGCCGGAGACCTCTCCGGCGGTCCTTCCGGCGGCCCGGGCGCCGACCGGGACCCGGCCTGGTGGCGCTCGCTGTACGAGGTGCTGCCCGCCGACGACCTGGAGGCGCTCGGCGCGCTCCCGGTCCCGCTCGCGGACGGGCGCCTGGTCCGCGGCCCGCGCGGCACCCTGGTGCTGACCGAGCGCGGCGCGCTGGACCTGGAGGTGCTCGCCCCGCTGGGGCTGCGCGTCGTCCACCCCGAGGCCGCGCACCCCCTCCTGCTCCGTCTCGGCGCGGCCGAGGCGACGCCGCGCACGGTCCTGGAGGACCCGCTCACCAAGGCGGCCGTCGACCAGTCCCTGGACAGCGACGACCCCGAGCCGGTGGCACGGGCCGTGCTCGCCCTGGTCGACGCGGCCGGGCTGGTCGCGGGGGAGGCCCCCTGGCTGGCGGACCTGGCGCTGCGCGGCGCCGACGGCGAGCTGTACCCGGCCGGGGAGCTGCTGCTGGCCGACGGGTCGCTGGCCGGGCTGCTGGACAGCGAGGCGCACTTCGGCACCGCCGCGCCGGAGCTGGTGGAGCGGTACGGCCAGCGGGTGCTGACCGCGACCGGCGTGCTCGACGGCTTCGCCGTGGTCAACGACACCGACGTGATGATCGACCCGGACGAGTGCGACCACGACCTCGACCGCGAGGACGAGTGGCTGGAGGCGGTGCTCGACCTGCTGCCCGACCTGGACGTGCCGCCGGTGGCCCGGGAGTTCTCCGCGGTCCGCGACCTGGAGTACATCGCCGACTGGCCGTCCGCGCTGGCCCTGCTCTCCCGGCCGCCGCTGCGCGCGGTGCTGCACCCGCTGCGGCTCCTGGTCGCGGGCGAGGTCGTGGAGGTGCCGTCCTACACGTCGTGGTGGCTGTCCAACCATCCGGTGCTCGGGGGCAGGCGCCCCACCGAGCTGCGGGTGCCGGACGGCGACCCGCTGCTGTTCGGCCTGTACGGCGACGCCCCGGCGGTCACCGACGCGGCAGCCCTGGAGATGATCGGCGTGCGGACCACGCTGGCCGACCTGCTCGCCTCGCACGGCGGCCCCGACGAGCTGCTCGACCTGCTCGCCGATCCGGCGATCGAGGTGGACCGGGCGCAGCTGCGGGCCCTGTGGGTGGCGCTGGCCGGGGTGGACCCCGAGCGGGTCGCGCCGCCGCGCGCGGTCCGCGCGGTCCTCGGCGGGGAGATCGTCGTCGCCGACGTCGAGGACGGGCGGCTGCTGTCCGGGCCCGGTTCCGGTTCCGCGCCGGACCGTGCGACGGGCGAGCCGGTCGTGGTCGAGGCGCCGGACCTGCTGCCGCTGGTCGCGGACCGGCCGCTGGTCCTGGCCCCGTTCGACCTGGCCGAGGCGCTGTCGGAGCTGCTCGACCTGCCGCTGGCCGGGGAGGTCGCGGCGGGGGAGGTGACGTCCTCGGGCGAGGTCCGCCAGGTCCCGGCCGCGGTGCGCTCGCTGCTGCCGACCGCGCCGGAGACCTATGTGGAGCACGAGAAGCTGCTGGTGGACGGGGTCCCGGCCGCCTGGCGGTTCTTCGAGGGCACGGTGCACGCCTGCGGGGTGGAGGGACTGGCGCGGGGACTGGCCTGGGCGGCGGGCCAGTGGGGCGACCGGCTCGCGGTCGCCGCGCTGCTGCGCGACCCGGCGGCGGTGCCGCTGCTGCTGGCCGAGGCCGACCTGGACGGCTGGACGGCCTCGACGACGTGACGGCCGGCGGCCCGGGCGGGCTGACGGCCGGCGGGCCGAGGGTCGGCGGCCCGGGCGGGCTGACGGCGGGCGGGTCGGCGGCCGGGGCCGGCGCGGGCGTCGTCACCGGCCGGTGGTCCGGCGGCCTCAGCCGGTGATCTGGCGGTCGGAGTCGCCGGGGGCGTCGGCGCGCTCCGGGGCCGGGACCTCGCTCCGGGGCAGGCCCGTGGTCTCCGGCGACGTCTCCGGGGAGGTGTCCGGCAGGAGCGCGGCGGGCGGCGGGACCGCCGTCGCCGGTTCGACGGGCTCCTGGCCGGGGGGCAGCTCACCCGGGGACGGGGAGGCGACGCCGTGGCGCGGCCGGACGTACCACAGGCCGAAGGCGCCGAGGCCGATGGCCGCCACGCAGGTCCAGATCCACCAGCGGTCCTCCGGGTCGAGGCCGATGATCAGGAGGACGACCAGGGCGACCGCCCACAGGCCCATGCCTGCGAGGATCGTGGCCGTGTTGTTGGTCTGCAGCGGCTGGAGATCCTGACGGCGAGGCTGGTTCACGTGCTCCAGCGTAGGCGACGGCGCCTCACTACTCGCACGGCGGGCGCCGTGAGGGCGCGGATCGGTTGCGATCCCATCACCATCGTGACCTGGGCCTTCCTTGACCACTGCTTCAATGTCACGCTGAATGTCCGTGAGTGATACTAAAACAAGCCAAATTGGGGCACTTGACCGTTTCTTCCACATCACTGAACGCGGCTCGACGGTGGGGAGGGAGGTCCGCGGCGGTCTCGCGACCTTCTTCACGATGGCCTACATCGTGGTGCTCAACCCGCTGATCATCGCCACGGCCAAGGACGCCGAGGGCCAGTTCATCGCCGACGCCACCTCGGCGCCCATCCCCCTGGTCGCCGCCGGGACCGCCTTCGTCGCCGGCGTGCTCAGCATCCTGATGGGGGTCGTCGGCAAGGTGCCGTTCGCCATGGCCGCGGGGCTCGGCCTGAACGCCTTCGTCACGTACGGCATCGCCACGCAGATGTCGTGGGAGTCGGCCATGGGCCTGGTCTTCCTGGAAGGCGTGATCATCGCCCTCCTGGTGCTGACCGGCTTCCGCACCGCGGTGTTCAACGCCATCCCGGCCCAGCTGAAGACCGCGATCAGCGTCGGCATCGGCCTGTTCATCGCGCTGATCGGCTTCGTGGACGCCGGGTTCGTGCGCAGCGGATCCGGTGTGCCGGTGGACCTCGGCATCGGCGGCAAGCTGACCAGCTGGCCGATGCTCGTGTTCGTGGTCGGCGTGCTGCTGATCGCCGTGCTGGTGGCCCGGAAGGTGAAGGGCGCCATCCTGATCGGCATCGTCGCCACCACGGTCCTCGCGATCGTCGTCGAGGCGCTGGTCAAGGCCGGCGGCTCCGGCACGCCGGACGCGCCGAACCCGCAGGGCTGGCGGCTCAACGTCCCCGCGCTGCCCGAGCGGGTCTTCGGCTTCGAGAACCCGCTCCGGCTGTTCGCCGAGTTCGACCCCTTCGGCGCGTTCAGCACGGTCTCGGTCACCCTGGCGGTGCTGCTCGTCTTCACCCTCCTGATCACCGACTTCTTCGACACCATGGGCACCGTCGTCGGCGTCGGCGCGCAGGCCGGCCTGGTCAAGGAGGACGGCTCGCTGCCCCGCACCCGCGAGATCCTGCTCGTCGACTCGATCGGCGCTGCGGTCGGCGGCGCGGGCTCCGTCTCCTCCAACACGACCTACGTCGAGTCGGCGGCGGGCGTCGGGGAGGGCGCGCGCACCGGCCTGGCCAGCGTGGTCACCGGCGTGCTGTTCCTGCTGGCGATCTTCCTCTCGCCGCTGGTCGGCATCGTGCCGCACGAGGCCGCCGCCCCCGCGCTGGTCATCGTGGGCTTCCTGATGATGACGGCGATCAGGGAGATCGACTTTAACGACTACGAGATCGCCATCCCGGCCTTCCTCGTGATCGTGCTCATGCCGTTCACCTACTCCATCGCCAACGGCATCGGCGCCGGATTCCTCGCCTTCGTGCTGATCAAGGCGGTCAAGGGCAAGGCGCGGGAGGTCCACCCGCTGATGTGGCTCGTCGCGGCGCTGTTCGTGGTCTACTTCGCCCGCGGCGCGATCGAGGCCCTGCTCGGCGTCGCCTGAGCGTCTCCCGGCCCGGAGGCCGCCGCGGTGACCGGAGCGCGCCGGTCACCGCGGCGGCCTTCCGCGTTCCCGGGACCGGAGCACCCCTTCCGGCCGGGGCGACCGCCGGAGGCCCCCGGGAGGCCCGGCGGTCCGCGGCGGTCGCCGGGGGTCCGTGGCGGTCCGCGGTGAAAAGTTTTGTTCACCCGGCGGATAAACGGGATGACCGGTCGGGTAGGTATGTGGCCGGTTGAGGACGGCCACCGAGGTTGCCGAATAGATATCCTCGTCCTAACATCGCAGGGCGAAAGGATTTGCGGCGGACCGCCGGTGAATCCTTGAGCATTGTTCTCGCTCCGGGTGGGATGCCGATTCACAGCCCGCCGTCCCGCCACGTCGAATACCGCAGAACGCGGTGGACATTTCAGAGGAGACGTTCATGCGATTCCGGCCGTCCGCCCGTGCCCGCGCCAGGTGGCTCGCCGCCGCCGTCCTGGCGGGTCCGGCGCCGCTGCTCGGCGCCTCCCCGGCCCTGGCCGGGGCGCCCGCGCCGGACGCGCCGGTGGGCTCCTACGTCCTGCGGATGGCGCCCGAGGACGGCGCGGGGCCGGCCGTGGCGACTCTGACCTGCGCTCCGGACGGCGGTACGCACCCGAGGGCGAAGGAGGCCTGCGACCAGCTCCGCCGCGTCGCGGGCCAGGTGGAGCGCATCCCCGAGAGTCCCGGCCCGTGCACCCTGGAGTACGCCCCGGTCCGCCTGACCGCCACCGGGACCTGGCGGGGCCGGCAGCAGCGCTTCACGAAGACATATCCGAACCGGTGTGCCGCGATACGCGGGACCGGAGGCGTCCTCTTCGCTTTCTGATCGGCCGGCCAGTCAATTCTTCGGCGCCGTGGCGGATGCGCGGCGCCGCCGTTTCCGGGTCTCCTCGATCCGGTCCGGTGATTCATGGAGGATTCCTTCGCCCGCCGGAGTGAATTCACCGTTTCATTTCACCGGCGGAGACCGCGGCGTTCGATATCCGGATTCCGGGCCGGTGGAGGAGGCCGGTGGGGACCGGAGGTCCCGCCGTGCCGTTCCACCGGCCCACCGGTCCGGGGGCCCCGTCCCCCTCCCCCTCACTGTTTGGAGACGATCGATGCAGCCCCTCTACGACGAGCAGCCCTTCCCGCCCGCCCGCCGCGAGCGGCCGGTCCCGGAGGCCGCCGACCTGCTGCACGAGGCCGCGGAGCGGGCCGCCCGCGGTGGACCGGGGGTCGACGCGCTGGCCCTGGCCGGGGTCGGCATGGCCCTGGTGGACCTGGCGCGGGAGGTGCGCGCCCTCCGGGAGAGCGTGGAGGCCGCCGGCCGTACGGCGTGAGGGGGCGCCGGGGCCGGCGGCCCTGAGATCGACCTCACCCTCCGAAACGGCGTCCCGGGTTGGGAAGTACGGGGTCCGTCTGTCACGCTTTACGGCTCGCGGGAATGAATCCGGCCCGGAGGGAATGGGATGCGAGCGCGCATCGTTAGCAAGGGTAATGAGTACAGCTAATGAGTTACCCAGACAGGAAGGACCCCGTCGCCAACCTGCGCAGCGACGCCGGTCTGGCATCGGCGCTGCGCGTGTCACTGGCACGTCTGACCAGGCGCCTGCGCAGGCAGGCCGCGGGCCACTCGCTGACCCCCACCCAGGTCGCGACGCTCGCCGCCGTGGACCGGCACCCCGGCATAACGCCAGGAGAGCTGGCCGAGCACGAGAAGGTGCAGCCGCCCTCGATGACACGTGTGATCGCCGTGCTGGAAGAGCGGGGGCTGCTGTCGCGCACCCCGCATCCGACCGACCGGCGCCAGGTGAGCCTGACCGTGACCGAGGCGGGGTCGGCGCTGCTGAAGGAGGAGCGCCGGCGCAGGGACGCCTGGCTGGCGCAGCGGCTGAAGGAGCTGACCCCCGAGGAGAGGGCGGTGCTGCGGCAGGCGGCTCCGATTCTGGAGAAGCTCAGCCGGATCTAGCCGAACCTGACGAACCCGGCGCCTCGGCCGTTTCCCCCGAGGCCGAGGCATCCGCCGGACCGTCCGTCCGGTCCGGCGGGCGAGACGGGCGAGGCAAGCGGCTGGGGCTGCGGGCGCGGGTGCGCCGCGGCCGGATCGCGCGCAGGGCGGCGGCCCGGGAGATGCAGGCGGTCCGGACCGGGGGCGTCCAGACCGTGCCGGAGAGCAGGGGCTCGATGTTCCGGTCGCTGCGCAACCGCAACTACCGGCTCTTCGCGATCGGCGGCGTCGTCTCCAACGTCGGCGGCTGGATGCAGCGCACCGCGCAGGACTGGCTGGTGCTGGACCTGACGGGCGGCAGCGCGGCCGCGCTCGGCGTGACCACCGCCCTGCAGTTCCTGCCGACGCTGCTGTTCGGGCTCTGGGGCGGCATGCTCGCCGACCGCTACCCCAAGCGGCGGCTGCTGTTCGTCGCCCAGTCGCTGCTGGGCCTGCTGGCGCTCACCATGGGCGTGCTCACCGTGACCGGCACCGCGCAGGTCTGGCACGTCTACGTGATGGCGCTCGCGCTCGGCCTCATCGCCTGCGTCGAGGTGCCGACCCGGCAGTCGTTCGTGGTGGAGATGGTCGGCCGCCAGGACCTGCCCAACGCGATCGCGCTGAACGCCTCCAGCTTCAACCTGGCCCGCGTGCTCGGCCCGGCCGTCGCCGGCGTGCTGATCCACATGCTCGGCGGCACGGGGCCGATCTTCCTCATCAACGCGTTCTCCTTCCTCGCGGTGCTCGGCGGGCTGGCCCTGATGCGCGCCTCCGAGCTGACCACCCCCGACCCGGTCCCCCGGGCCAAGGGCCAGCTGCGCGAGGGCCTGCGCTACGTGAAGGACCGGCCGGACCTGCTGCTGCCGATCCTGCTGGTCGCCTTCATGTCGCTGTGCATGCAGTCGTTCTCGACGTCGATCGCGCTGATGGCCCGCGAGGTGTTCTCCGCGGGCGCGTCCTCCTTCGGCCTGGCCTCCAGCATGTTCGCGGTGGGCGCGCTGGTCGGCGCGCTGATGGCGGCCAAGCGCACGAAGCCGAGCCGGAAGCTGCTGATCGGCGGGGCGGTCTCGTTCGGCCTGTTCCAGATCGCCACCGGCCTGGCCCCGTGGTACCCGCTCTACCTGCTCCTGCTCATCCCCACCGGCGTCGCGATGATCTCCCTCAACACGACCGCCAACGCGAGCGTGCAGCTCGCCTCCTCGCCGGAGATGCGCGGCCGGGTGATGGGCCTGTACGTGCTGGTGTTCACCGGCGGCGCCCCGGTCGGCGCGCCGCTGCTCGGCTGGGTGGCCGAGGTCGGCGGTCCGCGGGCGGGCGTCATGGTCGGCGGGGCGCTCACCCTGGCCGGCGTCGGCGCGGCGATAATGCTGACGAAGGCGATCGGCAGGAGGACGACGCATGCGGCTGTTCGTGGCGTTGCTGCCGCCGCGGCGGGCGCGCGATGAGCTCGCCCGCGCGCTCGCGCCGCACCGGGAGGGATGGCCGCAGCTGCGCTGGGTCGATCCGGAGAACTGGCACCTGACCCTGGCCTTCCTGGGCGAGGTGCCCGAGGAGGCGGTGCCCGGGCTGGAGCTCCGGCTCGCCCGCGCCGCCTCCCGGTACGCGCCGATGACGCTGGCCTTCGCCGGCGCCGGCGCGTTCCCCTCCGCGCGGCGGTGCCGGGTCTTCTGGGCGGGCCTGCGCGGCGGCGGCGAGTCGTACGGCGGGCGCCCCGAGATCGTCCGGCTGGCCGACTCCACCGCCGCGGGGGCGCGGCGCGAGGGCATCGAGGTGGACGACCGGCGCTTCAAGCCGCACCTGACCCTGGCCCGGGCCCGCACCCGGGGCGACGTCGACGCGCGTCCGCTGGTCGAGGCGCTGGAGCCGTTCGCCGGCGCGGAGTGGGAGGCGGAGACCGTGCACCTGATGCGGAGCAGCTTCGGGAGCCCGCAGGCGGGCCCGGAGCGGGGCGGCGTGCGCTACGAGACGGTCGCGGAGTGGCCCCTCGTGGCGCGGGCACCCCGTGGGCAGGGTTAGGCTCCAGGGCGTGGATCGTCCCCGTCGCTGGCTGCTGCCCACGGTGCTCACGCTGCTCGTGCTGCTCGTGGTGGTCGGAGCCCTCGTCTCCTGACGCCTCCTACCAGGCGTACTCCTCCGGAGCGGTCCTGAAGCCGGGGAAGATCTCGTCGAGCCGGGCCAGCGCCTTCTCGTCGAGCGTGATCTGGAGGGCCTTGACGTTCCCGTCGAGCTGCTCCAGCGTGCGCGGGCCGACGATCGGCGCGGTGACCGCCGGCTGGTGGAGCAGCCAGGCCATCCCCACGTTGGCCGGGTCCTCACCGAGCTCGTCGCAGAACGCCTCGTAGCGCTCGATCTTGTCGCGGTGCTTCTCCAGCTGCTGGGTGATCATCTCCGAGGCGGAGCGGCCCTTGTCGATCTTGCGCAGGACGCCGCCCAGCAGGCCGCCCGCGAGCGGGCTCCACGGGATCAGGCCGAGGCCGTAGTCCTGGCAGGCCGGGATGACCTCCAGCTCGGCGGGGCGGACCAGCAGGTTGTAGTGGGACTGCTCGGAGACCAGGCCCATGGTGCCCCGGCGGCGGGCCTCCTCCTGGGCCTTGGCGATGTGCCAGCCCGCGAAGTTGGACGAGCCGACGTACAGGATCTTGCCCTGCTGCTTGAGGATGTCCATGGCCTCCCAGAACTCCTCGAACGGGGTGTTCCGGTCGACGTGGTGGGCCTGGTAGAGGTCGATGTAGTCGGTCTGCATGCGCCTGAGCGACGCCTCGCAGGCCCGGCGGATGTTCAGCGCGGACAGCCGGCCCTCGTTGGGCCAGTCGCCCATGTCCCCGTAGAGCTTGGTGGCGATGACGGTCCGCTCCCTGCGCCCGCCGCCCTGGGCGAACCAGCGGCCGATGATGCTCTCGGTGATCCCCTCGCCCTTCTTCCAGCCGTAGACGTTGGCCGTGTCGAAGAAGTTGATCCCCAGCTCGTGGGCGTGGTCCATGATCGCGAAGGAGTCCTCCTCCGTGGTCGCCGGACCGAAGTTCATGGTGCCCAGGCAGAGGCGGCTGACCTTCAGGCCGCTACGGCCAAGCTGTGTGTAATCCATGTCGCCCACATTAGGCGCCTGGAGTGCGCTCAAGGCGAGCCCTTCCTCCCCGGTTTCCCCCGGTGCGGCCACGCGCCGGGAGGGCCGCCGTGGACCGGGAAGGTCGCGGCGGACCGGAGAACGAGCTACAAACGGTCCATGGACAGTGAGACGCTCGCCGACCGCCTCGCCCGCGCCGTCGCGCAGGGCCGCGTGCCGGACCTGCACGGTGTCGTCGTCGCCCACCGCGGCCGGGTGGTCCTGGAGCACTACGGCGAGGGCGAGGACTTCCGGCTGAACGAGCCGCTCGGCCACGTGCGCTTCGCCCCGGACACGCTCCACGACGTCCGCTCGGTGACCAAGAGCGTCGTCGGCCTGCTGTACGGCGTCGCGCTGGCCGAGGGCCGGGTGCCGGAGCCGGGCGAGCCGCTGCTGCGGCACTTCCCCGAGTACCCCGACCTCGCCCGGGACCCGCGCCGCGCCGCGCTGACCGTCGAGCACGCGCTCACCATGACGCTCGGCCTGGAGTGGCGGGAGGAGGTCCCCTACACGAGCCCGGCCAACGGCGAGATCGCGATGGAACTGGCCCCCGACCGCTTCCGCTACGTCCTGGAGCGGCCGGTCGTGGAGGAGCCCGGGGTGCGGCGGTCCTACTGCGGGGGCGCCACGGCGCTGCTGGGGCGGCTCATCGAGAAGGGCACCGGGACGGCGCTGGAGGACTACGCGCGGGCCAGGCTGTTCGAGCCGCTGGGCATCGAGCGCTTCGAGTGGTCGACCGGCGCGGACGGCAGGGCCCTGGCGGCCTCCGGCCTGCGGCTCGCCCCCCGCGACCTCCTGGCGATCGGGCGGCTCGTGCTGGACGGGGGCGCCGGTGTCGTGCCGGAGTCCTGGCTGGCGGCGGCGCTCCGCCCGCGCGTGCGGATCGATGAGGGCTCCTGCTACGGCTACCAGTGGTACGTCGGTGACACCTGGGTGGGCGGGTTCGGCAACGGCGGCCAGCGGATCCATGTGACGCCCGCGCGGGACCTCGTCATCGCCGTCACCGCGGGGCAGTACGACCTGCCCGACCAGCCGACCGCCACGGTGGTGATCGACGAGGTCGTCCTGCCCGGCCTCGCCGGCTGAGGTCCGCGGGGCCGCTCCTCGGCGGGTTCCGCACCCGGCTCCCCGCGCGGGGTTCGGCGTCGAACCCCGCGCCGCCGCGGCAGATCGGCCGGGGCCCTCCGTGCAGGCCTGCCGGGTTGTCCGGGGGCCAGCGCGGCGACGGCGACCCGGACCGACGTACGGCCTGCGGGATCGGAGACGACCCCGGAGCTCATCTGCGCCGGAGGCTCCCGGAACAGCCCCTCGGGGCGGGGGCCGACCACATCGCGTCACTCTTCGGGGACGAACCTCCTGGAACCGCATCTTCCAGGGGTGCACTTCCGAGGAGTTCCCGCAGACCCGTCAGGCGACGCGGCGGGCGGTGACGGGGTGGCCGCTCCAGAGCATCTCGATCTTCCGGGCCGGTTCGCCGACGAAGGTGAGCTCCACCTCGCCCTTCATCCGGGCGAAGTAGCGGGTGCGCGACATCGGGCGCAGCTCGGTCTTCTTCAGGCCGTGGACCTCGACCATCAGGCCGTCCCCCTCGTGCGTCACCTCGATGGTCGAGGTCCGCCCCATGAAGGTGCACTCGTAGCGGCCCGTGCAGGCGTCGAAGACCGACGGGTCGGCCGGGACGAAGACCCGCTCGCCCGGCACCTCGTACGGCTCGCCGCGCGCGATCGCGGCCAGCGCCGTCTCGATCTCCGTGTAGGCGGCGTTCTCGGCGTTCGCCAGGACGACGACCGTCAGGTCGTCGGCGGGGTAGTGGGTGGTGAGGCTCACGTAGCCGATGGTCCCGCCGGAGCTCTCCAGGCGGCCGCCGGCCGCCATGCAGCCGTAGGCGTAGCCGTCCACCTGGGGTGTGACGAGCAGTTCGAGCGAGCGAGGGCCGAGCACCTTCCCGGCGCGCAGGCCCCGCACCCAGCGGAGCATGTCCTCGGTGGTCGAGTGCAGCGCCCCGGCCGCGTACTGGTTGGAGTTGTCCAGGTACGGCGTGCGGACGGCCCGTCCGCCGTCGAGCATGTAGCCGTCGGCGTGGCCGGGGACCACGTCGCCGGAGGCGGCGAGCCCGCTGCGCTCCATGCCGAGCGGGGCGAGGATCTCGCTGCGGACGTGGTCGCCGTAGGTCTGGCCGGTGAGCCGCTCGATGACCGCGCCGAGCAGCACCCAGCCGGAGTTGCTGTAGCTCATCCGCTCGCCGGGGGCGAAGAGCGGCGGCCGGTCCCGGAAGGTCGCGATCAGCTCGTCGACCGTCCGGGACAGGCCCATGGTCCGGGTGAAGTCCTCGGTGGTGATGTAGTCGGGGATGCCCGAGGTGTTGGTCAGCAGGTGGTGGAGGGTGATGCGGTCCCCGCCGGGGTGGCCGGGCAGGACCTCCTCCAGGGGCCGGGCGACGTCGAGCAGGCCGCACTCCTGGAGGCGCAGGATCGCGATCGCGGTGAACGTCTTGGTCTGCGACCCGATCCGGAAGGCCGTCCGCGGGGTGTTCGGCACGCCGTGCTCGTGGTCGGCCAGGCCGTACCCCTTGGAGAGCAGGACTCTGTCGCCGCGGGCGACCAGGACCGAGCCGCTGAAGCGGCCGAGCCGCGTGTAGGCCTTCACCAGCGTGTCCATCCGCGATCCGGTACGCCAGTTCATGATCTCCCCTTGGTCAAGGATGAATAATCAACCTTGACTATTAGGGCACGGCGGATCGCTATAGTCAACTTTGAACATCGGTGGTCCGACTCGTCCGGGAGCGTGGTTGTCCTCCAGCGCGCGCATGCTCGTGCTCGGCCTGTTGCAGCAGCGGCCCATGCACGGCTACGAGATCAACCAGCTCACCGTGGAGGGCGAGCTGGACCGGTGGACGCCGGTGCTGCCCGGATCGGTCTACTACGCGCTCAGCAGGCTGGAGAAGGACGGCCTGGTGCGCACCGAGGCGGAGGAGCGGACCGGCGACCGGCTCCGGAAGGTCTACGCGATCACCGAGGAGGGCCGGGCCGAGCTGAAGCGCCTGCTCCTCGACGCGCTCGGCCGGCCGCCGCACGGGGTGCAGTCGGCGCTGGCCCTCGCCGCCACCTGGATCCACCTGCTCCCCCGCGAGGAGGTCCTGGCCCGGCTGGCGGAGGCGGAGGCGGAGGTCGCGGCCGCCCGGGAGCACACCGAGCGGGGGCGGGCGCTGAAGGCGGAGATCTCGCCGCTGGCGGCGGCCCTGTTCGACAACGCCGCGGAGATCCTCGACGCGGACGAGCGCCTCCTGCGCCGCCTGCGCGAGCTGCTGCCGGGGCATGATGGCTGAATGCGGAGCAGACCGGGGGAGATCCTGATTCGGGTGGCGGCCGTGGCGGGGCTGGCCGCGGCCTCGGTGTTCGCCGCTCCCGGCGTGCAGGCGGGGGCGGCCGGGACGGGCCGGGCGGAGGCGCCGGCGGGAACTCCGGCGGAGCCGGGCGGGGCCGGACGGGAGCCGGGCGGCGACGAGGCGGAGCGGGTCCTGTTCCGCTTCACGGACCCCCGGATCACCGAGTCGAGCGGGCTGGCGGTCTCGCCGACGCACGAGGACGTCTACTACACCCACAACGACAGCGAGGCGGGACCGGTCTTCTTCGCGGTGGGCGGCGACGGCCGCACCCGGGCGGCGTTCACCGTGCGGGGGGCGCAGGCCCGCGACTGGGAGGGCATGGCGGCCTCCCGGGACCCGGAGACCGGCCGGGGGGTGCTCTGGTTCGCCGACATCGGCGACAACTTCGACGGGGCCTGGCCCGACATCTCGGTCTACAAGGTGCCCGAGCCCGCCTCGCTGCGCGACGCCACCGTCTCCGCCGTGCGTTACCGCTTCCGCTACGAGGACGGCGGGCACAACGCCGAGGGCGTCATGGTCCATCCGAAGACCGGGCGGCTGTACATCGTGAGCAAGGAGTTCGCCGGGTCGGTCTACGCGGCGCCGCAGCGCCTGCGCACCGGGAAGGTCAACGTGCTGCGCCGGGTCGGCTCCGCGCCGGTCATGGCGACCGACGCCGCCTACGCGCCCGACGGGTCGAGCTTCGTGATCCGGACCTACTTCTCCGCGACGGTCTACCGCGACTTCGACCGGCAGCTGGCGCGGGTCCCGATGCCCCAGCTGGAGCAGGCCGAGTCGATCGCCTACACCGCGGACGGCGGGGCCCTGCTGACCGGGAGCGAGGGGGCCGACAGCCCGGTCCACCGGGTGCCGCTGCCCGAGCGGGTCCTGGCGGCGGCCTCTCCCACCCCCGCTCCCGAGCCGAGCGGTACGGCGGGCGCGGACCGGCCGGGCGGAGCGGACGGGGCCGCGGAGACGGACCGGCCGGGCGGAGCGGACGGGGCCGCGGAGACGGGCCGGCCGGGCGGCACGGGCGGGGCCGCGGAGGCGGCCGACGGCGAGGAGGACGCCGGGGTGCCCGCCTCGGCCGTGCTGCTCTGGCTGCTCGTGGCCTTCGGCGCCACCGGTGCCATCACCTTCATCGCCCGCCGTACCCGGTAGGCGGCCCGCCGCGGCCGGACGGCCCGCCCTGCGCGGCGGGCGGCTCGCCGTACCCCGTCAGCGGCGGCGCCGGAGGCCCCAGAGGACGCAGGCCAGGCCGACGAGGCTTCCGGCGACCACGCCCGCCAGGACGCCGTTGAAGAAGCCGCCGGGGAAGCCGCCGGGGTCCCCGTCGCGGCTGACGAACCAGCCGACGGCGAGGGCGGCCAGGAAGAGCCCGTAGCCGGCGAGGAAGAGGTAGAGGCGCTTGCCGAAGAACACACTGCGGGCGGGGGCGGCGGGGGCGGCGTCGAGCTCGCCCGCCGGTCCTTCGGAGGCGGCCTTGGGACGTTTGAAGTACTGGAAGTGCATCCAGCTCCCGCAGGGCTCCCAGCCGTCCGGGGCCAGGCGCTCGGCGAGGGTGCCGTGGCGGGCCGGCGGCGCGGTCTCGCGGCGGTACTCCCAGCGGAGCGGGCGCTGCGGGTCGCGGCGGCTGACGAAGCGGCCCAGATAGTCGATGCGCTCGACCTCCCAGCCCTGGTCACCGTAGACGTTGAGGCGGGCGACGTCCTGGAAGGCGTCGGCGGTCCAGGTCCAGGTCTCGGCGACCGGGTCCGGATCCTCCTCGGAGGTGCCGCCCGAGCGGGCGGGGGTGAGTGAGGCGGCGAAGTCGGCCACCGGGCCGAACTCCTCCAGGGGGTCGGCGCCGCTCTCGGCGGCGTAGGCGGCGAGGTCGCCGACCGTCGCGGTGACCTCCTCCTCGGGGACGCCGTGTTCGCGCAGGCGCGCGGCGAGCTCGTCGAAGTAAGCGGTGGTCATCTCACACCTCCTCGGGAGAGTACCGAGCGGACCGATTCGTCGAAGGCCAGCCAGAGCCCGCCCTGCTCGGCGAGGGTGGCGCGGCCCTGCGGGGTGAGGGTGTAGTAGCGGCGGCCGGGGCCCCGGTCGGTGGCGCGGAACTCCGCGGTGACCAGGCCGGCCTCTTCCAGCCGGTTGAGCACGGGGTACAGCGTGCCGCCCTTGATCTGGCCGAGGCCGCTCTCGGCGAGGGTCTTGGCGATCTCGTAGCCGTAGTTCTCGCCCTCGGCGAGGCTGGCGAGCACCAGCAGGTCGAGCACGCCCTTCAGCCAGCTGGCGCGGCGGTCGGTGGCCATGGCGCTCAGCCGCGGCCGCGCGCGAACTGCCAGGCCAGGGCGGCGGCGGTGGCCACGAGGAGGCCGGTCAGGGCGCCGGAGAGGAGATCCAGGTCGGCGTGGCGGCGGACGAGGGTGTTGCCCGCGGAGAGCAGGAAGAAGGCGCCGAGGGTGAGCTGGAAGCGCCTGTCGGAGGAGAGGTCCCCGCGGGCGGGGACGGCCGGGGCCGTGGAGCCGGAGTGCGTGGCGGTCATGGGTCTTCCTCTCGGTGGGGGTCGATCAGGAGGATCCGTCGGTGGCCGACTCCGGGGGAGTCGTCGACTTCACGATGTAGAAGCTACCGCCATCTAGTTAGAAATACAACCTATATAGCTACGGCTCCTGTATCGGGACCCAGAGGGGTTGCCGGGGGAGTGCTCTCTTCTCCTGGAAGGGGAGTTCCCGCTAGCTTTCGGGGATGTGCACTCCGGTGACCGGAGTGTCCTGTTTCGGAGGTCGTGCCATGAACATCGGCATCGTGGGTGCGGGCATCGTCGGCCTGGCCGTGGCCAGGGAACTCGCGCTGAGCGGTGCTCAGGTGACCGTCCTCGACAAGGAGGACCGGATCGCAGCCCACCAGACCGGGCGCAACAGCGGCGTCGTGCACGCCGGCATCTACTACCGGCCGGGTTCGCTCAAGGCGCGCCTCTGCCGCGAGGGCGTGGCGCTGCTGCGCGAGTACTGCGCCGAGCACGCCATCGCCTACACCGAGGTCGGCAAGCTCGTCATCGCCGCCACCGCCGCCGAACGGCCCGCCCTGCGGGTGATCGCCGAGCGGGCCCGGGAGAACGGCGTGCCCGGCATCGCCGAGCTGGACGCGCTGGCCCTGCGCGAGATCGAGCCGCACGCCGTCGGGGTGGCCGCCGTGCACTCCCCGCACACCGCGATCGCCGACTTCCCCGCGGTCGCCCGCCGCCTGGCCCGGGACGTGGAGGAGTCCGGCGGCGCGGTACGGCTGGCGCACCCGGTCCGGGCGCTGCGCCAGACCGCGGACGCGGTGGACGTGGTGGCCGGGCGGGAGCGGATGCGCTTCGACCGGCTGGTGGTCTGCGCCGGGCTCGGCACGGACGCGGTCGCCCGGATGGCCGGAGCGCCCGGGGACGTGCGGATCGTGCCCTTCCGCGGGGAGTACCGCGCGCTGGCCGGACCGGCCAAGGACCTGGTGCGGGGGCTGATCTACCCGGTGCCCGACCCCCGCTACCCGTTCCTCGGGGTGCACCTGACCCGCCGGGTCGACGGCGAGGTGCTCGTCGGCCCCAACGCGGTGCCGGCGTCGGCGCTGGAGGGCTACTCCCGGCGGGACGTCGACCTGGCCGACCTGCGCCGGATCGCGGCCTGGCCCGGGACGTGGCGGCTGGCCGCCCGGCACTGGCGGACCGGTGCCGCCGAGGTGCTCGGCTCGCTGTCCGGCCGGGCCTTCCTGGACGCCGCGCGCCGCTACGTCCCGGAGATCACCGCGGCCGACCTCGTCCCGGCGGCGGGCGGCGTGCGGGCGCAGGCCGTGGCCCGCGACGGGAGCATGGTGGACGACTTCGCGATCGACACGCACGGGCGGATCACCCTGGTGCGCAACGCCCCGTCGCCCGCCGCGACGTCGAGCCTGGCGATAGCCAGGCATCTTGTGGATATAACCTCTGTTATGACCTTTTAAAGGCTTTCTCAGACGGGCGGGTGACGATGGTTCGCGTGAACGAATCACCCGAGGCGCGCCTGCTGATCGTCGAGGACGAGCCGAACATCCTCGAACTCCTGGCCGCAAGCCTGCGGTTCGCCGGGTTCGGCGTGAACACGGCGGGCAACGGGGCGGACGCCGTCGCCGCCGTGCAGCGCCACCGGCCGGATCTCATCGTGCTCGACGTGATGCTCCCCGACATGGACGGGTTCGACGTCGTGCGGCGGCTGCGCGGCGGCGGCAGCGACACCCCGGTGCTCTTCCTCACGGCCCGGGACGCCACCGAGGACAAGATCCGGGGGCTGACCGTGGGCGGGGACGACTACGTGACCAAGCCGTTCAGCCTGGAGGAGGTCGTGGCCCGCATCCGCGCGGTGCTGCGCCGTACCGGGGGCGCGGACGCCCTGGCCCGGCAGTCCCGGCTCACCTTCGCCGACATCGAGCTCGACGAGGAGAGCCACGAGGTGTGGCGGCGGGGCCGGGCGGTGGCGCTCTCGCCGACGGAGTTCAAGCTGCTGCGCTACTTCATGGTGAACGCGGGCCGGGTGCTGTCGAAGACCCAGATCCTCGACCACGTGTGGGACTACGACTTCCGCGGCGACGTCGGGATCGTGGAGTCCTACGTCTCCGTGCTCCGCCGCAAGATCGACAACACGGAGCCGCGGCTGATCCACACGCTGCGCGGGGTCGGTTACGTGCTCCGCTGCCCGCCGGGATCGTGATGCCCGCCAGGAGGCCCTGATGCTCGCCCGGCTCTCCCTGCGCGTCAAGCTGATCGGCATCATCCTGGTCCTGCTGGCCATCGCGCTGCTCCTGATCGGCGTCGGCAGCGTATCGATCATGAGGGGCTACCTGATCGACCGGGTGGACCGCCAGATCGACGTCACCACCGAGAACACGCTGCGCCGCCTGCAGCGCTCGGGGGGCGTCGAACCGGTGATCCGGGCGGTGCCCGCGGACATGAAGCTGGAGCTCCGCGACACCGCGGGCGCGTCCCTCTTCCAGATCAGCGGGGTGGACGTGGAGGGCAGGCCCGCGCCGCGGGTGCCTCCGGACCCGGGGCCCGGAGCCTACGACGCCGGCGCGTGGCGGGTCCGCGTGACCCAGCTGGACTCCGGCGGGAGCCTCCTGGTCGCCGTCGAGCTGGCCGAGGTCCGGCAGATCGTGGGCCAGCTGGCGCTGATCGAGGTGCTCGGCGGCGGCGGGCTGATGGTGGCGCTGGCCCTGACGGGCGTGGTGGTCATCCGCCGCAGCCTGCGCCCGCTGGGGGAGATCGAGCGCACCGCCGAGGCCATCGCCGCCGGCGACCTGAGCCGCCGCGTCCCCGACGCGGACCCGCGCACCGAGGTCGGCCGGCTCGGCCGGTCGCTGAACGGCATGCTCGCCCAGATCGAGACGGCCTTCCGGGCCAGGTCCGAGTCGGAGGCCGCGGCCCGCAGGTCGGAGGAGCGGATGCGCCGGTTCGTCGCCGACGCCTCGCACGAGCTGCGCACGCCGCTGACGTCGATCCGGGGGTTCGCCGAGTTCTACCGGCAGGCGCCCGGCATCGACGCCGGGCCGCTGATGCGCCGGGTGGAGTCGGAGGCGGTCCGGATGGGCCTGCTCGTGGACGACCTGCTGCTGCTCGCCCGGATGGACCAGCAGCGGCCGATGGCCAAGCGCCCGGTGGACCTGCTCGCCATCGCCGCCGACGCCGTCCACGACGCCCGGATCCTCGCCCCCGAGCGAGCGGTCTCGCTCTCCGTCGACGGGGCCGCGCTGATCGTCTCCGGTGACGAGGTGCGGCTCCGCCAGGTCGTGGGCAATCTGATGCACAACGCCCTGACCCACACCCCGGAGGGCACGCCCGTGCGGGTGGGGCTGCGCGCCGAGGACGGGACGGCCGTCGTCGAGGTCGCGGACGAGGGGCCGGGCCTCACCGCCGAGCAGCGCGAGCGCGTCTTCGAGCGGTTCTACCGCGTCGACTCCGCCCGCGGCCGCCGTACCCCGGAGGACGGCGGCAGCGGCCTGGGCCTGGCCATCGTCGCGGCCATGGTCGAGGCGCACGGCGGGACGGTGGCCGTCGACTCCGAACCCGGCAGGGGCGCCGTGTTCAGCGTCCGGCTCCCCCTCGCCGCCGAGGCCGGCTGAGCCCTCCCTCCGCGGCCCGCGCGGTCCTGCCGCCCTCAGGAGAACCTGAGGCTTGGCTGAGAGCCTTTCGCGCCCTTCCGCGGCACACAGTGAACCTTCAGCTTCGCCGGAACCCGCTCCAGACCTCGCACGCAGGCATCCGCCGCCGTCGACCAGGCGCGGAGCGCCGATCGCGCACGGGCCCCCGGCCCGGTGGCGGCGCCGCGCCCGGCCGTGAACGGGCACCCCGCGCTCAGGAAACGTTCAGCGGGGACGGAGCGGTCTTCCAGGGAGGTGGGCGAGCCTCGTGGATGTGCTGGACAGAGTTGAGGCCCGCCTGCTGGTGGTGGACGACGAGCCGAACATCCGGGAACTGCTCTCCGCCAGCCTGCGCATGTCCGGCTTCGAGGTCGTGACGGCGGCGGACGGCGGGGAGGCCGTGCAGTTCGCCCAGCGGATCCGTCCCGATCTCGTGGTGCTCGACGTGATGCTGCCCGACATGGACGGCTTCGCGGTGGCGGGACGGCTCCGGGAGATGAGCGGGCAGCTGCCCGTGCTCTTCCTGACCGCGCGGGACGGCGTCGACGACAAGGTCGCCGGGCTGAGGCTGGCCGACGACTACGTGACGAAGCCGTTCAGCCTGGAGGAGGTCCTGGCGCGGATCCGGGCCGTGCTCCGCCGTACCCGGGGGGACCTCGACCTGCCGGTCCGCCTCCGGGTCGGCGACCTGGAGCTGGACGAGGAGGCGCACCAGGTCTGGAAGGCCGGCGAGCCGGTACGGCTGTCGCCGACCGAGTTCAAGCTGCTGCACTACTTCATGGTCAACACCGGCCGGGTGCTGTCCAAGGCCCAGATCCTCGACCACGTGTGGAACTACGACTTCGGCGGCGACGCAGGGGTCGTCGAGTCCTACGTCTCCTACCTGCGCAGGAAGGTGGACACGGTCGAGCCGCGGCTGATCCACACCCTGCGCGGGGTGGGCTACGTCCTGCGTCCGCCGCAGAGTGATTGAACTTTCAGCTACTCTTCAGCTTCGCCTGATCTGACGCTGAGCTTGATGCGTTCAAATGAGTGACGGGTGACCCCAGACCTCCCGGGCCGCCTCCGGTTCGGGCTCGCCTCCAGCTGCGGGGGAGACGAGTCCGGCACGAGACCGGACCCGGAACCGGGAGACCGGCCCCACCGCTCCACCGGATTCGCCCCCGTGATCCGGTCGGGCGGTGGGGCACAACCGTCTCCGGGGTCTTTTTGGCGTCTAGCGTCTCTTTCCACGGGAATGACCCTCCTTATGAAGGAAAGCGAGGGTCTGCTGGGGGCGCTGCGGGAGCTGCGACGCCACCTCGACCATGAGCTGTTCCCCCTGGCGGCCGGGGACGCGGCGGCCGACCGGCGGGCGCTGCGCGAGCTGACCGGCCAGCTCGACGACTACCTGATCCCGCGCCTGAGCGCGATCGACGCCCCGCTGCTGGCCGTCGTCGGCGGATCCACCGGGGCGGGCAAGTCCACCCTGGTGAACTCCCTGGTCGGCGCGGACGTCACCGAACCCGGCGTGCTCCGCCCCACCACCCTGGCGCCCACGCTGGTGACCGGACCCGCCGACCGCGACTGGTTCACCGGCCTGCACGTCCTGCCCGGCCTGCCGCGCGTCACCGGGGCGGGCCCCGGCGAGCCCGGCACGCTCCGGGTGGTCGTCACCGAGGCCGTCCCGCCCGGCCTGGCCCTGCTCGACGCGCCCGACATCGACTCGGTCGTCGCCGCCAACCGGGAGCTGGCCGCCCAGCTCCTCGCCGCCGCGGACCTGTGGCTGTTCACCACCACCGCCGCCCGCTACGCCGACGAGGTGCCCTGGGGCTTCCTGCGCGAGGCCCGGGAGCGGAGCACGGCGCTGGCCGTGATCCTGTCCCGGGTCCCGCCGGAGGGGGCGGGCGTGGTGGCGGGCGACCTGCGGCGGCTGCTGGAGGCCAACGGTCTGGGCGGGACCCCGCTGTTCGAGGTGCCGGAGCTGTCGCTGCCCGAGGAGAACGCCCGGCTGCCCCGCGAGACGGTCCGGCCGATCGGCGACTGGCTGTCCGGCATCACGGCCGACGCGGCCGCCCGGGCCGACGTGGTGCGCCAGACCCTGTCCGGCGCGCTGGAGAGCCTCGCGGTGCGGGTCCCCGCGCTCGCCGACGCGGTGGACCGCCAGCACGCCGCCGCCACCGAACTGCGCGGGGCGACCGGCGCCGCCTACGCCGCCGGGATGGCCCGCTTCGACGAGGGCATGCTCGACGGCTCGTTGCTGCGGGGCGAGGTGCTCGCCCGCTGGCAGGACTTCATCGGCACCGGCGACCTGATGCGCTCCCTGGAGAGCCGGGTGGGCCGGCTGCGGGACCGGGTCGTCGCGCTGCTGTCCGGGCGGCCCGCACCGGAGAGCGAGCTGAAGGTCGCGCTGGAGAGCGGCGTGGAGGCGCTGATCAGGTCGGCCGCGGACAGCGCCGCCGAGCTGGCGCTGGAGTCGTGGTCGTCCCGCGAGGCGGGGCGCGCGCTGCTGGAGCGGGCCGGGGCCGTCGAGGCGGGCCGGCTCGGCCGGTCCTCACCGCAGCTGCGCCGCTCCGCGGAGGAGGCGGTCCGGAGCTGGCAGGGCTACGTGCTCGACCTGGTCCGGCAGGAGGGCGCCGAGCGGCGCACCACCGCCCGGCTCGCGTCCTACGGGGTCAACGGGGCCGGGCTGCTGCTCATGATCGCGGTGTTCGCCTCCACCGGAGGGCTGACCGGGATCGAGGTCGGCATCGCCGGCGGCACCAGCGTGCTCAGCCAGAAGATCCTGGAGGCCGTCTTCGGCGACCAGGCCGTGCGCACCCTGACCATGAAGGCCCGCGACGACCTGCGCACCCGCGTCGAGGGCATCCTCGCGCGGGAGGCGGCCCGCTTCACCGCGCTCCTCGACGCCGTGGAGCCGCCCGGCGGGGCCGCCGCTGCCCTGCGCGCCGCGGGGGAGGCCGTACGGGCGCACCGGCGCGAGATCCCGGACGGCTCCGGACGCGCGGACGCGGCCGCCGCGGTGGCCGCCGGCAAGAGGGCGGGTGGCCGGTGAAGCTGCTGCGACGCGGGGACCGCACGGGCGGGGTCTCCCTGGACGAGCGGCTGGCGGCCCTGGCGGAGGCCGCCGAGCTGGCCGACGGCCGGCTGGACGCCGGAGCGGTCGCGCGGGCGCGCGCCGTGGTCGCCCAGGCGGGCGCGCGGCGGAACCTGTCGGTGTCCCACACCGCGGTCGCGCTGGCCGGGGCCACGGGCAGCGGCAAGTCGTCCCTGTTCAACCTGCTCGCCGGGGCCCCGCTGGCCGAGGTCGGCGTGACCCGGCCCACCACGTCCACCGCGCAGGCGGCCCTGTGGGACGGCAGGGGGGCGGGGCCGCTGCTCGACTGGCTGGAGATCCCGCACCGCCACGAGGTGGACGGCGCGGGCGCCCCCGGCGGCACGGCGGGCGGCGCCGACCTGTCCGGGCTGGTCCTGCTCGACCTGCCCGACCACGACTCGATCGAGCGGGCGCACCGGCTGGAGGTGGACCGGCTCGCCGGGCTGGTCGACCTGCTGGTGTGGGTCCTCGACCCGCAGAAGTACGCCGACGCGGCCGTGCACGACCTGTACCTGGCCCCGCTCGCCCGGCACCGGGACGTCACGGTGGTCGTCCTCAACCAGATCGACCGCCTCTCCCCGGCCGCGGCCGAGCGGTGCCTGGCGGACCTGGGGCGCCTGCTGGAGGCCGACGGGCTGGCCGGGGTGCCGGTGCTCGGCGTCTCGGCGCGGACCGGCGCGGGCGTCGGCGAGCTGCGCGCGCTGCTGGACTCCCGGGTCGCCGGCCGCCGCTCCTGGGCCGACCGGCTGGCCGCCGACGCGGAGACCGCAGCCGACGACCTGGACCGGGCGTCGGGCGCGCCCGACGCGGCCGTCCCCGCCGGGGCGCCGGAGGAGGGCGTCGACGTCCTCGCCGCGCCGCTGGCCGCCGCGCTCTCCCAGGCGGCCGGCGTGCCGGGGGTCGTCCGCGCGGTGGCGAAGGCGCACCGGCACCGCTCGGTCGCGGCCACCGGCTGGCCGGTGACCCGGTGGATCCGCCGCCTGCGGCCCGACCCGCTCCGCCGCCTCCGCCTGGGCGCCGGCTCCGGGGAGACCGGGCCCGACGGGGGACCCGGCGAGCTCGTCGGGCGCACCTCGATCCCCGCGGCGAGCGTCGTGCAGCGCTCCCAGATGGACACCGCCCTGCGCGAGACGGCCGCCGCCGCCTCGGCGGGGCTGCCCGAGCCGTGGGCGGCCGCCGTGCGGCGCGCGGCCCGCTCGCACGCCGACGACCTGGAGGACGCGCTCGACCGGGCGGTGGCGACCACCTCGCTCGGCGCCTCCCGCAGGCCGCTGTGGTGGCGGGCGGCGGGGGCGGCGCAGTGGCTGGTGCTCGCGGCGGCGGTGGCGGGCGCGCTCTGGCTGCTGGGCCTGGCCGCCCTGGACTACCTGCACCTGCCCGAGCCGCCCGTGCCGACCGCCGGTGAGCTGCCGTGGCCCACCCTGCTCCTGCTCGGCGGGCTGCTGCTCGGCGTCGTGCTCGCCCTGCTCTCCCGGGTCGCCGCCTGGCTCGGCGGACGCCGCCGGGCCCGGAAGGCGGCCCGGGCGCTGCGCGCGAGCGTGGAGCGGGTCGGCCGGGAGCTGGTGCTGGAGCCGGTGGCCGGGGAGCTGGCCCGCCACCGCCGCTTCACCGAGGCGCTGGCCACGGCCCGGTCCGGCGCGTAGGCGCCCCGTGCGCCGGCGCACGGGGCGGTGGAGGACCGTGCCGTTTCCTCGGAGGGCGCGGACCGCGCGGGCCGGGTCGCTCAGAGGGCGCGGACCGCGCGGGCCGGGTTGCCGACGGCGACGACGTTCGCGGGCAGGTCGCGGGTGACCACGGCGCCCGCTCCGACGACGGTGTTCTCGCCGATCGTCACCCCGGGGCAGACGATGGCGCCGCCGCCCAGCCACACGTTGTCGCCGACGGTGATCGGCCGGGCGGACTCCCACTTGGCCCGGCGCGGCTCGGGCTCGACCGGGTGGGTGGGGGTGAGCAGCTGCACGTTGGGGCCGATCTGCACGTCGGCGCCGATGTCGATGCGGGCGACGTCCAGCATGACCGCGCCGAAGTTGACGAACGTGCCGGGGCCGATGGTGATCTGGTAGCCGTAGTCGACGTACAGCGGCGGCCGGACGGCGACGCCCTCCCCGACCCCGCCGAGCAGCTCCCGCAGCAGGGCGTCGCGGGTCTCCTGGTCCTCGGCGCCGGTGGCGTTGTACCGCTCGGCCAGCCGTGCCGCGCGCATCAGGTCCGCGGCGAGCTCCGGGTCGTCGGCGATGTAGGGCTCCCCTGCGAGCATGCGCTCCTTCTGCTCACCCACGGTCACATCCCTTCTGCCCGGTCCGGAGACTCGGGCCGCGCGGCGGGCGGTGTGCGGCCGGCGTACGGCGGGACGGCGACGGCCACCGTCCGGCCTACCCCTCCGCGGCGTCCGGCACTCCGGTCCGAGACCCGGCGGAGCGGCGGTTCAGGGGGAGGCGACCCGGCGCAGGGCCGCGGCGGCGTGCCGGAGGGTGTCGAGCAGGGGGACCAGCAGCGGGTGGCGCTCGGCGCCGCGCCGTACGGCGGCGAAGACCCGGCGCTGCGGGCCCGCGACCGGGCGGATCACCACGCCGGACAGGTCCGCGCCGCGCAGCGCCAGGCGCGGCACCATCGCCACGCCCGCTCCCGCTCCGGCCAGCGCGACCACCGCGCGGAAGTCGTCGGAGGAGTGCGCGAACGCGGGGGTGAACCCGGCGTGCTCGCAGGCCATGGTGATCACGTCGTGGCAGGGGTTGCCCGGGTAGGGGCCGATCCAGGTCTCACCCGCCAGACCGGAGACCGTGACCGCCGCACCGGCGAGAGGGTGGTCGCGGGGGAGGACGACGTCGAACGGTTCGGAGTAGAGCGGGATGCGGGACAGGCGCCGGTCGTCCTCACCCGGGGCGCCGCGGTACTCGACGGCGACGGCGACGTCCACCGCTCCGTCCAGCAGCATGGTGAGGCTCTGGTCGCCCTCGGCGTCCAGGACCCGGATCTGGACGCCCGGCTCCTTGTCCCGGAGCACGCCCACCGCCGGGGCCACCACGAGGCCGATCGCGGTGGCGAAGGAGGCGACCGTCACCTCGCCCGCCGTGCCGGCGGTGTAGGCGGCGATGTCGGCCTCGGCCCGTTCCAGCTGGGCGAGGACCTCGTTGGCGTGGTCGAGCAGGATGCGGCCGACGGCGGTGAGCCGGGCGCCCCGGGCATCGCGCTCCAGCAGCCGGTGGCCCACCTCGTGCTCCAGGGCGGCGAGCTGCTGGGAGACCGCGGAGGGCGTCAGGTGCAGCGCGGCCGCGGCGGCGGTGACCGTCCGGTGGTCGGCCACCGCGCGCAGGGTCCGCAGCCGCCGGGTGTCAATCACCCCATCATTGTCGGGCAGTGACCGCGGTGCGTGTGCCCGCTCACCGGACCAGGCCGAACGCCCCCCTGGTGAGGGAGAGCATCTCGGGGGCGGCGCTGCCCTCGTCGATGGGCGCGCGGGTGTCGCTGGCCAGCGTGGTGACGACGTACGTCCGTCCCTTCGGGGTGCGCCCGAGGTGCGCCATGGCGAGGACGCCGACCTCGGAGCCGCCCTTGTACCAGACGGCCGGCCACGCCCGGGGGTCGAGGCCGAGGCCGGCGTCGTTGGCGGAGAGCACCTCGTGCAGGCGCGGGCTGTTCCGCTTGAGCAGGCCGGCGTAGGCGCGGCAGACGTCGCGCGGGGAGGCGAACCACTCGATCTCGTCGATCTTCCGGGGACGCCGCCAGTCCTGGTATTCGGCGGCCGAGAGCGGGAGTCCGGCGACGACGTCCCTGAGGTAGGCGCGGCGGCCCTCGGCACCGCGTGCCAGGTAGGCGCGGGCGTGCCGGGGGTAGTCGACGGTCTTCAGCAGGAACCACTCGCGGGTGGTGAGGAAGGGGATGTTCCGCCCGGCGTGGTCCGACCACTGGCGGACCTTCTTCTCCACCGCCTTGCGCCCGACCGTCTTGATGAGCAGGTCGGTGGCGGTGTTGTCGCTGATCGAGATCATCAGTTTGGCCGCCTCGTGGACCGTGACGGTGCTGTTGTCCGGCCGGGTCCCCAGGCCGTCCTCGGCGGGGACCTTCACGTCGGGCGTGACGGTCAGCTCGGTGTCCCAGCTCAGCCTGCCCGAGTGGATCCGGTCCGCCACCGCGCCCAGGACGTAGAGCTTGAAGATCGAGCCCAGCGGCCGGGCGGTGTCGGCGCCGACGCCGTGGACGGTCCGGCACCGGCCCCGCCCGTCGATCTCGGCGGCGAGGAAGCCGGTCCGGGGCGCCACCTCGCGGAGCCGGGCGTCGAGCTCGGCCCAGCCGGTCGGAGCGGGCGGGATCAGGGGTGCCGCGCCCAGAAGCTGGATCTTCCCCTCGGCGTCCACGCCGAGCCGGAGCTCGAACTTCTGCCCGCCGACGGTCACCGTGCCGGTCAGGGCGGTCGGCGTGGTCGTGGTCAGCGCGTCGAGCCGGACGCCGGCCATGCCCTTGAGGAACCCGTTGAGGCCGTCGGCGGTCACCTCCTTCAGGAAGGCGGCGTTGAAGTGCTGTTCGAGCTCGCTCGCGGCGAGCGGCGCCCGGCTCACGGCCTCCAGGAGCCAGCGGAGCTGCCGTCCGGCCGGGCTGTCGGGGATCTCCGGGGCGGCGCCGGCGGTGGCCTGCCGCGCGGGTGCCGCGGTGGCCGGCCGTACGGCGTCCGCGGCGGCCGGGAGGGTCCCGCCGAGGGTGAGCGGAGCGGTCACGGCGAGGGCGGCCAGGGCGAGGGCACGGGTCGTTCGGGTCCGGAAGCGCACGGGTGTCTCCTTCACGGGCTGCGGTCCGCCACCACCGACGTGTGGTGGCCGTGATCCACACGCTAGGAAGGACGCGGCGGGTGGGGTATCCGGCGGGCCGCCGCGTTCCGGGGTGCGGCCGTCCCCCGCGGATGTGCGGTCAACCTCATAGACGCCGGTCCGCGGGAGGGGCCACACTGCGTTCCGTGCTCTCCCCGACCCCGACCCGTCTCCTCGCCGCGTCCATGGCGGTGGCGGCGATCCTCGGCGCCGTCGCCGGCGCGGTGCTGGAGACGGGGTTCCCGATGCCGGCCGAGCAGTGGGCGTTCGTCCTGCTCACGCTGCTCCTGCCCGCGCTGGGCTGGCTCATCGCCCACCGGCGGCCCGGCAACCCGTACGGCTGGCTGCTCCTGGCCACCGCGGACTGCCTGGGCCTGGGCGCCCTCGGCGTCGGCCTCCTGATCTCCGCGGGGGCGGGGGCGCCCAGGCATCTGCTCGTCCTCGCCGCCCTGCTGGCCTCCCTCTTCGTGCCCTTCTACGGGCTCTCCTGGGTGTTCGTCCCGCTGCTCTTCCCGGACGGGCGGCTCCCCTCGCGGCGCTGGCGCGCAGGGGCGGTGATCGGCGGGGCGGCCGTCGCCGTCCACTGGCTGGGCATGCTCCTGGCCCCGGACCAGGTCTACGCCATCTCCCCGATCGGCAACCCGCTCGGCGTCACCGGGCCGGGCGAGCTGGTCGTGGCCGGCCTGGGCGGGCTGGGGCAGCTGACCGTCTTCGGCACGGCGCTGGCGGTGCTGGGCTCCCTGCTGGCGCGCATGCGCCGCTGCTCCGGAGCCGAGCGCCGCAGGCTGGGCTGGATGGCCGCGGGGCTGGCCGTCACCCTGGGCGGGTTCGTGCTGTCGTCGTTCTTCATCGTCACGGAGTCGGCGGCGATCTGGATCGGCCTGACCCCCGTGCTGGGCGCGCTGCCCGCCGTGATCGGGGTGACCGTGTTCCGGCACAACCTGCTCGACATCCGGGTGGGCCTGCGGGGGTCGCGGTTCTTCCTCGTGTTCGACCTGCGGCCCACGGTGGACGAGCTGCTGTCGGAGCTGGCCCCCGGCCTGGAGGAGGCCGAGCCCGGTGAGCTGCTGGAACGGCTGGCGGAAGCCGTGCGGGCCGCCCTGGACGTCCGGTGGGCGGCCGTCATGCTCGCGGACGGCACCCGGGTCGTGGCGGGCGAGGAGGACGGCGGCCCGGAGCTGACCGTCCCCGCCGGGCAGGGGTGGATCGCGTGCGGCCCCCGGGACGGCGGCCTCACCGGCGACGACCGGCGGCTGCTGCGCGCGCTGGCCGTGCCGGTCGGGCTGGCGATCCAGAGCACGGGGCTGGCCGCCCGGCTGGTCAACGCGCAGGAGGCCGAGCGGCGGCGGATCGAGCGCAACATCCACGACGGGGTGCAGCAGCAGGTCGTCGCGCTCATCGCGGGCCTGGAGCTGGCCCGGGCCACCGGGGCCGACGCCGGGACGCTCGCGCTCCTGCGCGACCAGGCCCGCCAGACCCTGGACGACCTGCGGGAGCTGGCGGCGGGCATCCACCCGTCGGTGCTCAGCCAGGGCGGGCTGGCCGAGGCGCTGGAGGAGCGCTGCTCGCGCCTCCCGGTGGCCTCGACGGTGGACGTCGACCCGGAGCTGCGCGCCAGGCGGTTCGCCGACGAGATCGAGGGGGCGGTGTACTTCACGGTGAGCGAGGCGGTCGCCAACGCGCTCAAGCACGCCCGGGCCTCCACCCTGGACGTGCGGCTCGCGCTCTCCGGAGGCCGCCTGCAGGTCACGGTCGCCGACGACGGCACGGGGTTCGACCCGAAGGCGGCCGTCCGGCGGGGGCTGGTGGCCCTGGCCGACCGGCTGGCCGCGCTCGGCGGCGGCCTGGACGTGGTGAGCGCGAAGGGAGAGGGAACGAGGGTGAGAGCGTGGGTGCCGGTCCATGACTGAGTCGCCGACACCGCCGACACCGCCGACACCGCCGGGATCGCAGGCGCGGCCGGAGCCGCAGGCGCCGCCGCGCGTGGTCGTCGCCGACGACCACTACCTGGTCCGCGAGGGCGTGCGGCGGCTGCTGGAGACGTCGGGGAAGGCCGTCGTCGCCGGGACCGTGGGCAGCGCCGACGAGCTGCTGGACGCCGTGCGCAGGCTCCGGCCGGACGTGGTGATCACCGACATCAGGATGCCGGGCGGCTCCTTCCGGGCGGGCTTCGAGGGCATCGACGCTGCCCACCGGATCCGCGTCGAGCGTCCGGGGACGGGGGTGGTGGTGCTCTCCCAGTTCTCCGACGCGCTCTACGCCTTCGAGATGTTCAAACACGGCACCGAGGGCTTCGCCTACCTGCTGAAGGACCGCGTCGGTGACCTGGAGGAGCTGCTCGGCGCCGTGCGGGCGGTCGCCGGCGGGGGCTCGGTCATCGACCCCAAGGTCGTGGAGGGCCTGCTGGCCCGCCGTGCCGTACGGGGAGGCCGGGGGGAGGAGCTGACCCCGCGCGAGCGCGACGTGCTGCGCGAGATGGCCCACGGCAGGTCCAACGGCGGCATCGCCCGGGCGCTCCACCTGTCGGTCTCGGCCGTCGAGAAGAACGTCAACTCGATCTTCACGAAGCTGGGCCTGGAGAACAGCCCCGACACGCATCGGCGGGTCGCGGCGGTCCTGGCCTACCTCGGCGCCTGACGCCCCGGGCCGCAGGCCCGGCGGTCATCCGGCGGGGCGGACGGCATAGCCGCCGAGGGAGGGCTCCAGGAAGCCGAAGGCGGTGTCGATGTGGCCGGTGAGGACCGCCGCGATCTCCGCGTCGTCCTGCCCCGCGATGGTGCGGCGGAGCGTCTCGTCGAACAGTAGCCGGTGGACGCCGCCGAGCTGGGCGGCGGCCACCCGGGGCAGGAGGTCGCCGGGCCCGGCCCCGGTCTCCGCGGCGAGCGCGTCGGCCAGGGCCCTCTCGCGCTCGTCGTGGAACTCCCGCAGCCGGGCCGTCAGGGCCGGGCTGTCGTCGATCATCCGGGCGAAGGCGGGACCGGAGAAGCCGATGACCGGGTCGCGCCGGGCGACCGCGGCCAGGTAGGCGCGGCGGAGCGCGGCCAGGGCGGACTCGCCGGGCGCCCGGTCGCGGACGGTCCGGGCCAGGGACTGCACGAACTCGTCGCTCAGGTCGAAGACCAGGTCCTCCTTGCGGGGGAAGTAGTTCGTGACCGTCATCTTGGCCACCTGTGCGGCCTCCGCCACCTCGGTGATCGTCACCTTGTCGAAGCCGCGTTCCAGGAACAGCCGGGTGGCGTGGTGGGAGATGTTCTCCCTGGTCTGCCGTTTCTTCAGCTCTCTGAGGCTCGTCTTCTGCGTGCTCATGCGCCCACCTTACATCGGATCGGTCTAAGTTTAGTGTTGACATATTCTTGTGATTGACCTAATTTTAGGTCGTGCGGCCGATCCGGGCCCGCGCGACCACGGAAGGACGTGCCTTTGACCACTGCCGCTCTCACCGCCCGCCCCGTCCGCGACTCGAAGGGAGCAGCCGGCATCGACCCGGTGAAGGACTACCTCAAGCAGATCGGGCGCACCCCGCTGCTCACCGCCGAGCAGGAAGTGGAGCTGGGCGAGCGCATCGAGGCCGGGAGGCTGGCCGGGGAGCGCCTCGCCGCAGGGCCCGGGGGCGAGGCCGAGCGGCGCGGGCTGGAGCGGCTGGCCGCCGACGGCCGCCGCGCCAGGGACCACATGGTCGAGGCCAACCTGCGCCTGGTCGTCTCGATCGCCAGGCGCTACGCCGCCGGCGGCGGGCTGCCGCTGCTGGACCTGGTCCAGGAGGGCACCATCGGCATGATGCGCGCGGTGGAGAAGTTCGACCACCGGCGCGGCCTGAAGTTCTCCACCTACGCCACCTGGTGGATCAAGCAGGCGATCGGCCGCGCGCTGGCCGACCAGAGCCGGACGGTCCGCCTCCCCGCGCACGTGGTCGAGGACCTCAACCGGGTCAACCGCACCCGGCGCGCGATGTCGCAGGAGCTGGGCCGCGAGGCCACCGCCGGGGAGCTGGCGGCCGAGCTCGGCCTGACGCCCGAGAAGGTCGAGCAGCTGCTCCGGCACGGCCGCGAGCCGGTCTCGCTGCACGCCAGGGTCGGCGACGGCGGCGACGCCGAGCTGGGCGACCTCATCGAGGACGACGCGCAGGACCCGGCCGACGCCGCCGCCTCGTCCCTGCTCCGCAGGGAGCTGGACGCGGTGCTGGAGACCCTGACCGGGCGGGAGGCCGATGTGATCTCGCTCCGGTTCGGCCTGGACGACGGCGAGGCCAAGACCCTCGAGGAGGTGGGCCGGAGGTTCGGCGTGACGCGCGAGCGCATCCGCCAGATCGAGGCCGCCGGGATGCGCAAGCTCCGGCAGCCCTCCCGCGCCCGCGCCCTGGCGGACCTGCTGGCCTGACCGCCTCGCCCTCCCTTCCGGGCGCCCCGGGCCACCCGGAGAAACCCATATGATCATCAAGCGTGTCCATGCCGTCGCCGACGAGATCTCGGCGGCGAGAGAGGAGACCATGTCCTCGCCATCCCGGCCCGTGGGCCTTCCGCCGGACGCCGACCGCGCGCCCGTCCTCCCGGCTCCCGGTGACATGGCCGCCGGCCGGGTCCGGGAGTTCACCGTCAGCGGCCCGGACGCCGGGCCGTACGCCGTCGTCGCCGGGCCGGACGGCGCGATGTGGTTCACGCTCGTGCACCAGGGCGCGATCGGCCGCCGGGCACCGGACGGCACGGTCACGACCTACCCGCTCCAGGACCCGGGGAGCGGACCGACCGTCATCACCCAGGGCCCGGACGGCGCGCTCTGGTTCACCGAGTACAAGGGGCACCGGATCGGCCGGATCACCCCGGCCGGGGAGATCGGCTCGTTCCCCGTGCCGACCGGCGCCGGACCGTTCGGCATCGCGGCGGGCCCGGACGGCGCGCTCTGGTTCACCGAGACCGGCGCGGGCCGCATCGGCCGGATCACCGTGGAGGGAGAGGTGAGCGAGTACGGGCTCCCCGTTCCCGGCGCCTTCCCCTCGGCGATCGCCGCGGGCCGGGACGGCGCGATGTGGTTCACCCTGAACGCGGCCGGCGCCATCGGGCGGATCACGATGGACGGCGACGTCACGGTCCATCCGCTGCCCACCGAGGGCGCCGCTCCCGTGGGCATCGCGGCCGGAGACGACGGCGCGATGTGGTTCGTGGAGATCGGCGCCGGCCAGGTCGGCCGGATCACGGCCGACGGAGAGGTCACCGAGTTCCCGCTGCCCGACCGCGGAGCCCGCCCGCACGCCGTCGTCGCCGGGCCGGACGGCGCGATGTGGTTCACCGAATGGGGCTCCGGCCGCGTCGGACGGATCACGCCGGACGGCCACGTCGACGAGTACGACCTGCCGACCGCCTCGTCGGAACCGCACGGCATCGCCGTCGGTCCCGACGGGGAACTCTGGGCGGCGCTGGAGACCGGAGCCCTCGCCCGGATCACCGTCCCCCGCGGGGACGCGGCCCGCCCCGCGGATCCCCCGCCCGGAAAGAAGGGACCCCGCGTGCCGTTCACGATCCCCGACCCCGCCACGGTGCACCCGCTGGCCGAGCACCCGCGCGTGGTGCTGCTCAGGCCGCTGGTCCGTGACCCGCGCATCGAGGTGGGCGAGTTCACCTACTACGACGACCCCGAGCACGCGACCGAGTTCGAGACGCGCAACGTGCTGTACGCCTACGGCCCGGAGAAACTGGTCATCGGCAAGTACTGCGCGATCGCCTCCGGCACCCGCTTCCTCATGGCGGGGGCCGAGCACCCCACGATGGGCGTGTCGACCTTCCCGTTCACGATGTTCGGCGGGAGCTGGACCGAGGCCACCCTCGACCTGGTCACCGGCATGCCCAGCCGCGGCGACACGGTGGTGGGCAACGACGTGTGGTTCGGCTACGGGGCCACGGTCATGCCCGGCGTGCGGATCGGCGACGGCGCGATCATCGCGGCGGGCGCCGTGGTCACCGCCGACGTCCCGCCGTACACCGTCGTGGGCGGCAACCCGGCCCGGCCCATCCGGGCCCGGTTCGAGCCGGACGACGTGGCCAGGCTGCAGCGCGCCGCCTGGTGGGACTGGCCGGTCGAGCTGGTCACCAGGCACGTCCGCACCATCATGGCCGGCACCCCCGCCGAGATCGAGGCCGTCGCGGAGAAGGAACTCCCGTAGGGCGGCCGCGGCGCGGGACCGTGCGGCGGATCCGACCGGCGGGCAGGCGGCGGTCCCGCGCCGGCCGTCCCGGCCCCGAATCCGGCTCCGGTCCCGGACGGGCCGTCCGGTCCCGGCCCCGCGCCGGTCGTCCCGGCCCCGGTTCCGTACCGGGGCCGGGACCGGCGGCTCAGCCGCGGGCGGCGACGAACGCGGCCACCGCGCGGTCGACGTCCTCGGTGGAGTGGGCGGCCGAGAGCTGGACGCGGATGCGGGCCTGGCCGTGCGGGACCACCGGGTAGGAGAAGCCGATCACGTAGACGCCCTGGTCGAGCAGGCGCTCCGCCATCGCCGCGGCCTCGGCCGCGTCACCGATCATCACCGGGACGATCGGGTGGTCGCCGGGCAGGATGGTGAAGCCCTCCTCGGTCATGCGGGTGCGGAACCGCTCGGTGTTGGCGCGCAGCCGGTCGCGGGCCTCGCTGTGGTCGGCCACCAGGTCCAGCACGCGCAGCGAGGCGGCGGCGATCACCGGGGAGAGGGAGTTGGAGAACAGGTAGGGGCGCGAGCGCTGGCGCAGCAGCGCGCAGATCTCCGCGCGGGCCGCGGTGTAGCCGCCGCTCGCCCCGCCGAGGGCCTTGCCCAGCGTGCCGGTCACGATGTCGACCCGGTCGCGCACCCCGAACAGCTCGGGGGTGCCCGCGCCGGTGGCGCCGACGAAGCCCACCGCGTGGGAGTCGTCGACCATGACCATGGCGCCGTACCGGTCGGCCAGGTCGCAGATCTCGTCCAGCGGCGCGACGTAGCCGTCCATGGAGAACACGCCGTCGGTGACGACCAGCTTCCGGCGGGCGTCGGACGCCTCCTTGAGGCGGGCCTCCAGCTCGGCCATGTCGCGGTTGGCGTAGCGCAGGCGGCGGGCCTTGCACAGCCGGATGCCGTCGATGATGCTCGCGTGGTTGAGCGCGTCGGAGATCACCGCGTCGCGGTCGTCGAGCAGCGTCTCGAAGACGCCGCCGTTGGCGTCGAAGCACGAGCTGTACAGGACGGTGTCCTCCTGGCCGAGGAACGCCGCAAGGCGCGCCTCCAGCTCCTTGTGCACCTCCTGGGTGCCGCAGATGAACCGGACCGAGGCCATGCCGAAGCCCCAGCGGTCCAGCGCCTCCTTGGCGGCGGCGATCACCTCGGGGTGGTCGGCCAGGCCCAGGTAGTTGTTGGCGCAGAAGTTCAGCACCTCGCGGGGCCCGTCCCCGCCGCCCGGTACGGCGGTGCCCGCCGCGGCGGCCTCGGGCGCGGCGCCGCCGGGCGCCACGGCGATGGCCGCGCGCTGGGGGGTGGTGATGACCCGCTCGGGCTTGAGCAGCCCGGCGGAGGCGATCTCGTCGAGGGTCGCGCGCAGGTCGTCGCGGACGTTGTCGAACATCAGGCGGTCCAATCCATGATGATCTTTCCGGTCGTGCCGCCGGCCGCGGTGTCGAAGGCGGCGTCGAAATCGCGGTAGGAGAAGCGGTCGGTGATGACGGGGGAGAGGTCGAGTCCCTTCTCCAGCAGGACCGACATGGCGTACCACGTCTCGAACATCTCCCGGCCGTAGACGCCCTTGATGGTGAGCATCGAGGTCACGATCGTCGCGAAGTCGACCGCGAACTCCTCGGCGGGCAGGCCCAGCATGGCGATCTTCCCGCCGTGCGTCATGTTGGCGATCATGTCGCGGAGTGCCCGGGGGCTCCCCGACATCTCCAGGCCCACGTCGAAGCCCTCGCGCATGCCGAGCCGCGCCATGCCGTCCGCGACGGAGCTCTCGGCCGCGTTCAGCGCCAGGGTGACGCCGAGCTTGTCGGCGATGGCCAGGCGCTCGGGGCTCAGATCGGTGATGACGACGTTGCGCGCGCCGACGTGCGTGGCGACCGCCGCCGCCATCAGCCCGATCGGCCCCGCACCGGTGATCAGCACGTCCTCGCCGACCAGCGGGAACGACAGGGCGGTGTGCACGGCGTTGCCGAACGGGTCGAAGATCGCCGCGATGTCGGGGTCCACCGGCGTCCGGTGCACCCACACGTTCGAGGCGGGCAGCACCACGTACTCGGCGAAGGCGCCGTCGCGGTTGACCCCGAGCCCGATGGTGTTGCGGCACAGGTGCCGCCGGCCGGCCATGCAGTTGCGGCACTTGCCGCAGACGATGTGGCCCTCGCCGCTGACCAGGTCGCCGACCGCGATGTCCGCGGCGCCCTCGGGGCCCGGCGCCACCTCGACGACCTCGCCGCAGAACTCGTGCCCGACGATGAGCGGCGTGCGCAGCGTCTGCCGCGCCCAGGCGTCGAAGTTCCGGATGTGCAGGTCCGTTCCGCAGATCCCGGTGCGCAGCACCCGGATCAGCACCTCGCCCGGCCCGACCTCGGGCTCCGGCACGTCCACCAACCACAGGCCGGGCTCGGCCCGCTCCTTGACCAGCGCCTTCATCTCAGACCCCCCTCGTCTTCCGACCTTACGCACTGTGCCGGGCCGCCTCCGCCGGTGTCCATCGCGCTTTTCTTAACCCGGGGGAAAGCCCGGCTTCACGCCGGGGAGGGCCGTGCCGTACGGCGGGCGGGGCGGCCGTGCCGTACGGCCGGACCCTACGCCGAGGTCCGGCGCCGGAACAGCACGGCGGCGGCCGGGATGCCGGCCAGCACGCCCGCGGAGAGCCAGGCGGCGGCGAGCCACCCGGCGTTCCCCAGGGGCTGGTCGAGCAGGAGCGCGCGCAGCACCTCGACCACCGGGGTGACCGGCTGGTGCTCGGCGAAGCTCCGCAGCGGGCCCGGCATGGTCTCCGCCGGGACGACGCCGTCCGAGACGTACGGGAAGAAGATCACGACGAAGCCGAACACGCCGGCGGCCTGCGCGGAGCGGACGAGCAGCCCCCAGGCGACCGCGAGCGCCGAGACCGCCAGCACGTATCCGGCGACGAGGGCGAGGACCAGCGCCCACTCGGCGGGGGTGGCGCGGGGCCGGAACCCCAGGGCGACCGCCACGGCCAGGGCCAGCGCGGTGGCCAGCACGTTGCGCAGCAGCGAGGTGACGACATGGCTCGCGGGCACCGTCCAGCCGCCGATGGGCAGGGTCCGGAAGCGGTCGATCATGCCCTTGGCCATGTCCTCCGCGACGTTCACGGCGGTCAGCGCCGCGCCGTACCCGCCGGCCATGAGCAGCACGGTCGGGACGACGAAGTCGATGTAGGCCAGCCCGCTGGACCCGGTGGTGATCGCGCCGCCGAAGACGTAGACGAACAGGATCATGATGATCACCGGTAGGGCGATGTTCACGATGAGGGCGTCGGGGGTGCGCGTCTCGTGGCGGAGCGCGCGCACGACGAGGCGGCTCAGGTCGCCCGCCGCCGTGCCGCGGGAGGCGGCCGGCGCCGCGTTCACGCCGGTGGGGGTCGTGGTGGCGGTGCTCATGCCGCTGCCTCCGTGAGCTCGAAGAAGACGTCGTCCAGGGTGGGGGTGCGCAGGCCGACCTGCTCGACGGCGATGCCCGCCCGGTGCAGCAGGTCCAGGGCGCGGCGCAGGTGGTCGGGGTCGTGGGCGGAGCATGCGCTGGCTGGACCGGGGGCTGGCCGCGCTGGCGGACACCGGGCTGGACGCGGGGGAGAGGATCAACGCGGTGACCACCCTCAACGGCTACGCGCTGGCCGACACCGCGCTCGTGTACGGCATGAGCAGCGGGAACCGCCACTTCGAGGAGGCCGGGATCACCGGCGCCGCCGACTACGGCGAGGTGCTCGCCGAGGTCCTCGATCCGCAGGACTACCCCGCCCTGTCGGCCGCGGTGCGCTCCGGCGCCTTCCGGGGGGCCGAGGGATGGACCGAGGACGCCGACTTCCGCTTCGGTCTCGACCTCCTGCTCGACGGCATCGAGGCGATGATCGCCCGGCGCGCGTAGCCGGGTGCGGCCGGGAACAGCGGGCGGGTGCGGCCGGGAACAGCGGGCGGGTGCGGCCGGGAACAGCGGGCGGGCCCAGCCTGAACGGCGGAAGGCCCCTCCCGGCGCGCGGGAGGGGCCTTCTTCTGCGGGTCGGCCCGGTGGGCCGGACCGGCCGGTGGGGAAGGGGGCCGGCCGGTGCGGGAAGGGTCAGCTCGTCGGGAAGTCGTCCGCGGTGCGGATGCGGTCGCGGATGTAGACGCCCGACGGGTTGAGCACCCCGGTGCCCGCGAAGGTGCCGCCCGCGCAGGTGCCCGGCTTGAAGGCGGCGCTGCTCTCGGGGGCGTCGGAGTAGGTCCAGTTGGCGTAGCCGATCTTCAGCTGGTCCAGCATGTCGAGCCAGGCGGCGGTGCTGGCGAGGTCGACCTGGCCGTTTCCGCTGGCGGTCACGGTGCCGAACTCGGAGACGAACAGCGGCAGCTTCGCCGCGGCCCGGCTCACCACGGCCCGGTAGTCGTCCTTGTGCGAGGCGGCGTAGAAGTGGAAGGCGTACATGATGTTGTCGGCGTCGACCGGGTTGTTGACGATCTCGGTCTCGTTGGAGCCCTCCGAGACGCCCAGTGACGACCACGCCCGGGTGCCGACGATGACCACGGCGTCCGGGTCCGCCGCGCGGATCACCGGGATGACCTGCTCGGCGTAGCTCTTGATCGACGCCCAGCTCACCCCGTTGGGCTCGTTGGCGATCTCGTAGATGACGTTGTCCTTGTCCGCGTTGCGGGCGGCGACCGAGGCGAAGAAGGTCTTCGCGCGGGCCAGGTTGTGGTTGGGGTCGCCCGGCGTCAGCGTGTGGAAGTCGATGATCGCGTACAGGCCGCGCGCGGTGGCCATGTCGACGTACTTGTTCACCTGCTCGGTGAAGGCGGCCGGGTCGGTCTCGTACCCGCCCTCCTGCACGTACATGGAGATCCGGAAGAGGTCGGCCTTCCAGTCGTCGGCCAGCGCGTTCAGCGAGGCGTCGGTGTAGCACTTGGGGAACCACTGGATGCCGTGGGTGCTCATGCCGCGCAGCTGGATCGGGCGGTTGTACCGGTTGCACAGCTTGACGCCGCAGACGCGCAGCTTGCCGTTGATCGCGACGGGCGTGCCGGTGGCCGGGGCCTTCGTGGGGGTCGGCGTGGGCGTCACCGTGCGGGTCGCGGTCGGCGTGGGCGTCGGAGTGGCCGTGCGGGTCGCCGTGGGCGTCGGGGCGGCGGTGGCCGTGCGGGTCGGCGCGGGGGTGGCGGTGGCCGTGCGGGTCGCGGTCGGCGTCGGCGCGGCCGTGGCCGTGCGGGTGGGGGTGGGCGTCGGGGTGGCGGTCGGCGGCGCGGGCGGCCGGGTGGCGGTGTCGTTGCAGGTGACGCCGTTGAGGGTGAACGTCGTCGGGATCGGGTTGCCGCCGGTCGTGCTGCCGATGAACCCGATCTGCGCCGAGGCGCCGGTGGCCAGCGACTTGTTGTAGCCGACGCTGCTCGCGGTGACGTCGGTGCCCTTCTGGTCGTAGACCGCCGACCAGCCGTTGCCGACCTTCTGGCCGGTGCTCGGGAAGGAGAATCGCAGCTTCCAGCCGTCGATGGCGCTGCCGAGGTTCTTGACGGTGATGTTGGCGCTGAATCCGCCCGGCCAGCTGCTGGTGGTGTAGGTGACCGCGCAGCCTGCGGCGGCGGCCGTGGCGCTGCCGGCCGGCATGGCCGACAGCGAGCCCAGCGCGAGCGCGACGGTGGCGCCGATCCTCAGGAATCCGCGGCGCGGACGCGCGAGAGGTTTCACGACGGTGGCCTTTCGTGTTCTGTTCAGCCCGGGTGAGGAGGGGCCGCGCGTGGTCGGCGGCGCTCGGCTCCTCATGGGACGGACGGCGGGCCCCGGCCGTCGGCGACCTGCCGAGATCACGGAGCCCGGGGGATTTCTAGCAGCTCGCGCGTCATGTGCCACATCGGGCGTTTATGACCGTTCGGTGCCGCAGGGGGCCGGGAACCCGTCGCATCCCCTCTTCTCCCTGCGCGTTCGCCACCGCCCGGTACGGCCGGCGGCCGTACCGGGCGTATGAAACTTTCATTTCGGACGCGCCCCGGCGGACCCGGCGGAGGCGGAAGGCCGGAGCCGTACGGCGGGCGGAACAGGACCGCCGCACGGCGGGCGGGGGCCGGTCCGTGCGGCGGCCGGGTCGCGCGGGAAGGACGGGGCAGGTCAGGGGGTGTCGCGGCGGGGCTGTTCCTGCCGGGGGGCGTGCTCCTCGCTCAGGTGGGCCAGCGCGTCCGGGGTGACCGGCCCGGGGCCGAGCTGGCGGGGCCCACCGGTGGTGGGGTCGGCGTCGGCGGCCTCCGCGACCGCCTCGGCGGCGGCCCGCTGGGCCTGGGCGGCCTCCTGCGCCGCCTCCCGGTCGTGCCGCGGGGCCTCGCGGGTGGCGGCGGAGCGGGGCAGCGACTCGGTGAAGGCCCGTGAGACGTTCTGCAGGGCGGAGGTGACCTCGCCGGGGATGACCCAGAAGGTGTTGCCCTCGCCCTTGGCCAGCTCCGGCAGCACCTGGAGGTACTGGTAGGCCAGGAGCTTGGGATCGGGGTCGTTGCGGTGCACGGCCTGGAAGACCTCGTCGATGGCCTGCGACTGGCCCTGCGCCCTGAGGATCGCGGCGCTGCGCTCGCCCTCGGCCCGCAGGATGGCGCTCTGCTTGTCGCCCTCGGCGGTGAGGATCTGCGACTGGCGCTGGCCCTCGGCGGTGAGGATGGCGGCGCGCTTGTCCCGCTCGGCGCGCATCTGCTTCTCCATCGCGTCCTTGATGGTCTGCGGCGGGTCGATGGCCTTGATCTCGACCCGGTTGACCCGGATGCCCCACTTGCCGGTGGCCTCGTCCAGCACGCCGCGGAGCTGGCTGTTGATCGTGTCGCGGGAGGTGAGGGTCTTCTCCAGGTCCATCGAGCCGATGACGTTGCGCAGCGTGGTGACGGTGAGCTGCTCGATCGCCTGGATGTAGTTGGCGATCTCGTAGGCCGCCGCGCGCGGGTCGGTGATCTGGAAGTACAGGACCGTGTCGATCTCGACGACGAGGTTGTCCTCGGTGATCACCGGCTGCGGCCGGAACGAGACGACCTGCTCACGCAGGTCGAGCACCGGGTAGACCCGGTCGATGTACGGGATGACGAAGTTCAGGCCGGGCTGCAGCGTCCGGTGGTAGCGGCCGAGCCGCTCGACGTTCCTGGCCCGCGCCTGCGGCACGATCCGCACCGACTTCAGGACGGTGAACACCGCGAACAGGACGACGAGCACGCCGGCGACCAGTGCTGGATCCATATGGGGTCACTCCCTCGGGTACACGAGCGCGGTCGCGCCCTCGATCTCCATGACGTCGACGGCCGCCCCGGCCGGGATCACCAGCGTCTCGTCGTAGGCCCGCGCCGACCACTCCTCGCCGCCGATCCGGATCCGGCCGCCCCGGCCGGTCACCTCGCTCGTCACGTAGGCGGTCTTCCCGATGAGGGCCTGCACGCCGAACCGCTGACCGGGCGGGAGCGGCCTGAGGTGCCGCTTGGCGATGGGCCGGACCACGGCCACGCCGGCGCCGAGGGCGCCGGCGAAGACGATCAGCTGGAGCGGGACCGGGAGGCCGATCAGGGCGGCGAGGCCGGCGACCAGGGCGGCCCCGCCGAGCAGGCCGAGGGCGGTGGTCAGGGTGAAGATCTCGGCGACGCCCAGCACCACCGCGAGAACCAACCAGATGACCCAGTCCTCCATGTCCGGCCCTCCTGCCCCGCCAACGGCTTCGACGCCCGGTGAGTTCCCGGATTCCACCGTATGCCGCGGTCGCCGGGTGTGTCAGGAGCCGGTACGGCGGGCCGCCGGAGGGCGGGCCGTCAGAGGTCGCGCCGGAGGTTGTCTCCCCGGCCGTCGCCGGCGTCGCGCACGAGGTCGTCGTGGAGGGCGCTGCCGGCCAGCCACTCGGCCCAGGACAGCTGCCAGTAGCCCCAGCCGTTGTCCCACTCCAGCTCGCGGTCGGTGCCGCGGATGACCACCGGGTCGCCGCGCAGGGAGTTCTCGTAGAACCACTTCGCCTGGTCGGGGCGGGCGTTGACGCACCCGTGGCTGACGTTCACCCGGCCCTGGGCCCAGACGTTGTCCTTGGCGTGGATGTACTCGCCGCTGTTCGAGATGCGCACGGCGTGGTCGATCATGACGTCGTAGTAGCCCGGGTCGCCCTTGCGGCGGTTCGGCGAGATCATGCGGACCGGGTTGGCCTTGTCCATGGTCAGGTGGACGCCGCTCGTCGTGGTGTACTCCCTGGTGGTCGCCATGCCGGCGCTGATGGCCATGCGCTGGACGACCTTCCCGCCGCGCTCGACCGTCATCCGGTGGGTCCGGGTGTCGATGGTGCTGGTCTGCCTGCGCCCGACGGTGAACCGCACGCCGCGGTCGGCGGTGCCGTAGACGTCCTTGGCGGCGCGGACCCCGGACAGGCGGGCGACGAAGTCGACCTTCAGCCCGGACGGCCAGTAGTGGCGGGGCCGGTAGATCACCCGGGTGTCGCCCGCCCAGTGCCAGGCGCCCTCGACCGGCGTGCCGGTGCGCACGGTCAGCGCCCGCTCGACCGACGCCTTGTCCTTCACCGGGGTGTCGAAGTCGACGATGATCGGCATGCCGACGCCGACCGTCTCACCGGGGGAGGGGGTGACGGAGGTGATCGTGAAGGTCTTCTCCGGGGTGAACGTGCGGAAGGTGCCGGCGGTGCTCGCCCTGGCGCCGCCGGGGCCCGTCGCGGTGACGCTCACCGCGTACTCCTCGCCGGGCGCCAGGGCGTGCTCGGAGCGCCAGACGGTCCGGCCGGCGTCGAAGCGGCCCGGCACCGGGGCGCCGCCCGCGTAGGCGGCCACCCCGGTCAGCGTGCCCGCGGAGGTGCGCACGGTCAGCCCCCGGCCGGTCGGCGCCTGCCGGGAGCCGGGCGCCGGGTCGATCGTGATGGCGGGCGCCGTCGCCCTCCCCGCGGGGGGGCCGTCACCGGTCGTGAGCCAGGTGCAGCCCACCGCGAGGAGGACGAAGAGGATGGTCGGGAGAAGTCCCGAGGCGCGCCGCATCGCTCCCTGCCTTCGGAGTCCGTGAGTGGTCGGCTGCCAAGGTTAGCGCTCCGTGGCGCCTCCGGCACGCCGAGTCACAACACGGTCCTACCGGGCAGGCAGGATGGTTCCCGACACCTCGCCGAGGGTGATCACACCTCCGTCCGGGCCCGGCGCGGTCGCGCTGATCACCACCGTGTCGCCGTCCTCCAGGAAGGTGCGGACCGACCCGTCGGAGAGCTTGAGCGGCTCGGCGCCGTTCCAGGTCAGCTCGATCAGCGAGCCCCGCTGGCCGGGCTCGGGGCCGGAGACCGTACCGCTGGCGAACAGGTCGCCGACCCGCAGGCAGGCGCCGTTGACGGCCATGTGGGCGAGCATCTGGTCGGGCGTCCAGTACATCTCCCGGTACGGCGGGCGGGAGACCACCTCGCCGTTGAGCCGGACCTCCAGGGTCAGGTCGAGCCCCCAGTCCCCGTCGCGCCGCAGGTAGTCCAGCGGCTCGGGATCCTGCGCCCGGCCCGGCACGCGCGCGGCGGCCAGCGCCTCCAGCGGGGTGATCCACGGAGAGATCGAGGTGGCGAAGGATTTACCGAGAAAGGGACCGAGCGGTACGTACTCCCATGCCTGGATGTCGCGGGCGCTCCAGTCGTTGACGAGCGTCACCCCGAAGACGTGGTCGGCGAAGGCGCCCGGCCGCTCACCCGGCGCGGTCGGGCCGCCCACGACGAAGCCGAGTTCCGCCTCGATGTCCAGCTTCACCGAGGGGCCGAAGACCCCGGCGCCGCGCTGCCCCGACGGGCGGACCACCGGGGTCCCGGAGACGACGACGGTCCCGGCCCGGCCGTGGTAGCCGACCGGCAGGTGCCGCCAGTTCGGCTTCAGCGGCTCCTCGTCCGGGCGGAACATCCGGCCGAGGTTCGAGGCGTGCTCCAGCGAGCAGTAGAAGTCGACGTAGTCGGCGACCTCGAACGGCAGGTGCAGCGTGACGCGGTCGAGCGGGATCAGGTGGGGCTCGACCGCGACCGGGTCGGTGCTCAGCTTGCGCCGGATCAGCTCCCGGGTGTCGCGCCAGGCGGTCGCCCCCCGGGCCAGGAAGGCGTTGAGCGAGCCGGTGGCGAACACCTCGTCGTGCAGCGCCTCGGTGAGGTCGAGTACGCGGTCGCCGTACCGGACGCCGACCCGGGGGGTGCCGTCGCCGATCCGGTCGGTCCGGGAGAAGACCCCGTAGGGCAGGTGGTCGAGGCCCCAGGCGCCCGCCGATGTCACGCGTCCTCCTCGTCGATCAGGCCGAGGGCCCGCAGGTCCTCGACGGGGGTGGCGGTGTTGCACGAGCCGTAGGAGACCAGCAGCTCCCGGGCGCGCCGGGCGGTCTCCTCCGGTACGGCGCGCGCCCGCCGTACCAGCTCGCCCACGTCCGTCAGCTTCAGCACCGGGACCGGGTCGCGCCCCTCGACCGCCGCGCAGACCGCCAGGACGAGGTTGACGAAGCCGTGCCGGTCGACCCCGAGCGCCGGGTCGAAGTGCCGGACCGCGTGGTGCAGCCCGGCCGTGGCCTTGAACGGGACACCCTGGCGGACGCAGAAGGAGACGAAGGCGCCCAGGTCGTGGGCGCTGGGGAAGGACTCCGGCTCGCTCCCGCCGCACCGGATCTTCAACCCGACGCCCTCGGGCAGGTGGACGGGGAGCTGGGCCGCGGTGACCTCGACGAACTGGCGGGCCTTGACCTCCAGCGGGGGCCCGTCCGGCAGTTCGAGGCGTCCGGAGGCCGTCTCGAACGGCGCGCCCGGCATCTCGACCAGCTCGACGTCCAAGCCGTCGAGCGGCGGCAGCTCCTCGGTGTCGAGGATCAGCCCGAGCCGGAGCGGGAAGCCCTCATCCGCCAGGTGGACGCGGAGCACCGGCAGGCGGCTGGACGGGCACAGGAAGCGGTGGGTGAGCACCGGGCCGCCCTGCTCCAGGTCGGCCCGGTGCCGGGCCAGGGCCTCGTCCATCGGCAGCGCGGTGGGCGGGAAGAGGCCGGCGTCGTCGACGAGGTCGTGGAAGAGCCTCATCGCGACCACGTCCAGGCGTAGGCGGGGTCCTCGACCGACAGGGCGGCGGGGCCGAGGTCGAGCGGGCGGAAGGTGTCGATCATGACGGCCAGCTCGCTGGTGCGGGTGTGCCCCTGCCGTACGGCTTCCAGCACGGCCTCGACCGCGCCGGGCTGCGGGCCGTGGGTGAACCCGGCCGGGTGCAGCGAGACCGAGCCGACGTCGATGCCGGAACCGCGGCGCGCGCTGTAGTCGCCGCCGGCGTAGAACATCAGCTCGTCGGAGTCGACGTTGTGGTGGTTGTACGGGATGGGCACGGCCTCCGGGTGGAAGTCCAGCGGCCGGGGGCAGAAGGAGCAGATCACGAAGTTCGGGCCCTCGAAGGTCTGGTGGACCGGGGGCGGGGCGTGGATGCCCTTCACGATCGGCTCGAAGTCGTTGATGTTGAACGCGTAGGGGTACAGGCAGCCGTCCCAGCCGACCACGTCGAAGGGGTGGTTGCGGTAGACCAGCCGGGTCAGCCCGCCGCGCGTGCGGACCAGCACCGGCACCTCCTCGCCCTCGGCGGTCAGAGGCTCGGACGGGGCGCGCAGGTCGCGCTCGCAGTAGGGCGCGTGCTCCAGGAACTGGCCGTACTTCGACAGGTAGCGCTTGGGCGGGCGGATGTGCCCGGCGGCCTCGACGACCAGGGCGGTCACCCGGCCGCGGGGCACCCAGCGGTGGATGGTGCCGGTCGGCACGACCACGTAGTCGCCCTCGCCGGCCTCCAGCGCGCCGTAGGTCGACTCGAAGGTCACCCGGCCGCCGGCGATGTAGACGCACTCGTCGCCCATGGAGTTGCGGTACAGGCCGCTGGGCGCCTCGGTCGCGGCGTAGGACAGGCGGACGTCGGCGTTGCCTGCCAGCAGGGCGCGGCCGGTGACCAGGTCGCCGCCGTCCGGCAGGTCCTGGGTGCGGAAGTGGCGGGGGGAGAGCGGCAGGTTGGGCGTCAGGACGGCCGCCTCGGACGGCTCGACGGCCTCGGCCTTGATGATCGCCGTGGGGAGGTGGCGGTGGTAGAGGAGCGAGGAGTCACTGGAGAACCCCTCCTCGCCCATGAGTTCCTCGGCGTACAGCCCGCCGTCGGGCCGCCGGAACTGAACGTGCCGTTTGCGGGGTACCTCCCCCACGACGCGGTAGTACGGCATGCGCTTCTCCCAAGATTGTCCGTTTATCGGACGTATGTGTCCTCTATACGAACAACCTTCCGCCACCGCGCCGGGGATGTCAAACCTCCCCACGGGCGCGTGACGGGTTCCCCCGCGGGCCGGCCCGCGCGCCGCAGCGGCGGTCCGACACCGTCCGGGATCGTGGACCGGGATCGTGGAGCGGGGACGGCGGGCCGTACGCTGCGGCGAGGACCCGGTCGGCGGGAGGGGCGTCCGCCACGGGCCGGGACCGGAGTCCCCCGGTGACCTGCGGGCCGCCCCCGGCCGGTCGCCCGAGGTCCCCGGCCGGTCAGCCGAGGACGAGGCCCGCCAGGCGGCCGAGGGCGACCGAGGCGGCCACGGCGGCGAGGGCCAGGCCGATGGAGAACAGGCAGCCCGTCCCGCCGTCCCAGCGCTTGCGCGGCGCGGGCTCCCGGTCCGGGCCGAACCAGATCGGCCGGGGTTCGAGCGCCAGGAACAGGAGCGCGCCGACCTGGCCGACGGTGAACAGCCAGAACCACGCCCAGCGGTTGCCCAGCCGGGGCGTCGAGCCGAGCATGACGAGGAAGGCCGCCACCCACGCCGCGCCGATCCACCCGCCGGCGCGGCCGGGGACGTCGAACGGCCAGTCGGGCAGGAAGCCCCCGCCGTCCGGCTCGCCCTCCCGCTCCGGGAACACCGACGGGCTCCCGCCGAGGTCGCGGTGGAGCCGCGCGACCGGGTAGACCGCGGGGCCGTCGCCCACCGGCAGGCCCTGGACCTCGCGCCAGGCCAGCGGCCCCTCCGACCACGTCAGGTGGAAGACGTCACCGTCCTGCTCCCGGTAGGCGGCGTGGGTGACCCGGCCGGCCCCGGCCGCGACGCGGAACTCCTCCAGGGTGCGGTCGGCCGGGAACGCGCTCAGCGCGGAGATCAGCGCGCCCCAGAGCAGGGGCGCGAGCAGCACGACCCGCACGGTGATGCCCACGGCCCACCACGGCGTGCGCGCCCGCTCCGGTGTCATGCCTCCTTCCTACTCGACCGCGGCCCATCGGGGTTGACCCGGTTGTCCGGATCACGGATTCCGCGATGACCCATAGGGTGCCGCGTCCGGAGGCCGACACCGGGACCGGCCGGGAGACGCCGGCTGCGGGCCGCTTCCCGGCCGGTCCCGTTCCCCGCGGGTCCCGGTGTCAGCGCAGGGTGGCGAGGAAGTCCCGCAGGGCGGCGGTGACCTCGTGCGGGCGCTCCAGCGGCGGCAGGTGGCCGGTGTCCGGCAGGTCGAGGCGGCGGGCCCCCGGGATGCCGCCGGTCAGCAGGTCTGCCACCTCCTGGATGCCCGGCACGTCGGCCAGGCCGTTGACCACCAGCGTCGGCGCCCGCACCTCGCCCAGGCGGCCCTTCGCCGGCGGGTCGAGGTGCCGCTCGGTGGCGGGCGGGCCGCTCCAGAGCCGGGTGAACGCGCCCCGGCACATCTCCACGGCCGCCTCCCAGACCTCGGGGGCGAGATCCTCCCGGCCGCGCCCGGGACCGGCGACCTGCCAGAGCACCTGGGCCCGGGCCATCGCCGCGGCGTCGGCGGGGTCGACCGGGACCTCCTTCGCGCGGTAGCGGGCCAGCCGGTCGGCGGGGACGGCGGTGTGCACGCGCTCGCGGGCCTGCGCGACCATCTCCGGCGGCCACGCGTGCCCGGTCAGGCCGGAGGCGATCGGCACCAGCCCGGCCACCCGGTCCGGGGCGGCCAGGGCGGCCTCCACCGCGTACGCGCCGCCCATCGAGCAGCCGACCAGCACGGCCCGCTCCACCTCCAGCGCGTCCAGCAGCGCCAGCAGGTCCTCGTGGTGGGCGAAGTCCCCCTCGGCGTCGCCGGACCCGCCGTAGCCGCGCCAGTCGTAGCGGATCACCCGATGGCCCGCGGCCAGCGCCCGGAACTGGTGCTCCCACATCCGCCGGTCGGCGATCGCCGCATGCACGAACACCACGGCCGGTCCCCGCCCGGCCTCGTCGAAGGCCAGCCGTACCCCGTTGCAGTCGATCACGCCCATGTTCGCAATCTAGTGCGGGACATCTCGCTCGAACCGGGCGTTCGCCTCCGGCGCACCGCGTCGCGGGGCCGGAAAACCGTTTGTGCGTCGGGTGCGCGCCGCCTAGCGTGGGCCGCATGTCTGCTTCGTGCCATGGGCCGGTCTTCTTCATCCGCATCCGCCGCAGCCCGGCTCCGGGCCGGTAGGAAGGCGGACCGCTTCTTCCTGCGCGTGCCCCGGGGCCTGCCGAGACCTCATTCCTCTCGGACCCCGAAAGGGCATCACTGTGGCGCAGTCCTTCGCACACGGAAACCATTCACACACCCAGCGCAAGATCCGCGGCGGCTCCGGCCGCACCGGCGGCCGCACGGCCCGCGACCGGGACCGGCGCGTCCTGTCGCAGAACTTCCTGGCCGATCCCGAGGCCGTCGCCCTGGTCGTGGCGGCCACCGGCCGTCATGACCTGGTCCTGGAGCCGGGCGCCGGGGAAGGCGTGCTGACCCGGGCGCTCGCCCGCACCTGCGGCCAGGTCGTCGGCTACGAGATCGACCCGCTGCTCGCCGGGAAGCTGGCCGCCCGGACCTCGGGCGGCGGGCGCGTCCGCGTCGTCCGCGGGGACTTCCTGGCCGCCCGCGCGCCGCGCGAGCCGTTCGCGGTGGCCGGGAACATCCCCTACGCGATCACCTCGAAGATCGTCGACTGGTGCCTGCGGGCGCCCGCGCTCACCTCGGCCACCCTGGTGACGCAACTGGAGTACGCGCGCAAGCGCACCGGCGACTTCGGCCGCTGGAGCATGCTGACCGTGCTGACGTGGCCCTGGTACCGCTGGGAACTGGCCGGCCGCATCGGCCGCGAGGCGTTCCGGCCCGTCCCGGCGGTCGACTCCGCGATCCTGCGGATCGAGCGCCGGGCGGCGACGCCGGGGCGTGCTGTTCCCGGCGAGGCGGTGCCCGGGACGGCCGGGCCCCGGGAGACCGCCGGACCCGGCCTGCCCGGTTACCGGGACTTCGTCGAGTACGGCTTCACCGGGCTGGGCGGCTGTCTGCACGCCACCCTGCGGCTGCGGTACCCGGCGGATCGGGTCGAGGCGGCCTTCACCGCAGCGGGCGTCGACCCGGGCACGGTCGTCGCCCACGTCCACCCCGACCGCTGGCGGGTCCTCTACGAGCATCTGCACGGGTGACCGTCCGGCCGGGGCCGCACCACACGGCCCCGGCCGTACGGTCCGGTGTCCGGAGCCGGGGCCGCATAGATCCTTTTCCGGGAAGCGCACCTCCTGAGACCGCCGAGACCGTGCACTTCCCGGAGAACGATCATCCGTTGACCTGCCGTCTATATCTTGATATCAAGATGATTGACGTCAAGATATGGATGGAGGCCGGGATGCTGCACCATGTCCAGCTGGCCTGCCCGCCCGGGAGCGAGGACGCCTCGCGGGAGTTCTATGGGGGTGTGCTCGGGTTCACCGAGATCCCCAAGCCTCCGGCGCTCGCCGCGCGCGCCGGCTGCTGGTTCCGGGGTGACGGCTTCGAGCTGCACCTCGGTGTCGAGGACGACTTCCGCCCGGCGCGCAAGGCTCACCCCGGCATCCTGGTCCGCGACCTCGACGGCTGGGCCCGCCGCCTGGCGGACGCGGGATACCCGGTGACCTTCGCCGACGACGTCCCCGGCATGCGCCGCTTCCACAGCGAGGACTGCCACGGCAACCGCCTGGAGTTCGTCGAACCGTTCGGCTGAGATCGGCGAGTGGCGGACACGACCCGGTTCCCGGCTGCGGAGCCCGGGATGTTACCGGCTGCGTGAAGCGGGATCAGGCCAAGGCGTGGGCCAGGGCGGTGGCGGCGGTGACGACGCGGGGGCCGACCGCGCCGGGGTCGAACGGGGTGAAGGCGATCACGCCCACGGAGGCCTCCAGCCAGGGCAGGCCGGGGACGGGGGCGGCGATCCCGTGCGCGCCCTCCTGGAGCTGGCCCTCGGAGGCGACGTAGCCGGTCTCGCCCCGGCGCAGCGCCAGGATGGCCCGGCCCGCCGCGCCCCGGTCGAGAGGATGCCGGGAGCCCTCCCGGTAGGCGACGTGCATGTCCGTCCAGGACGGCTCGACCACCGCGACCGCCAGGGCGTCGTCGCCCTCGGCCACGGTGAGGTGGGCGGTGGCGCCGACCTCCTCGGCGAGCCTGCGCAGGGTCGGCAGGGCGCCCTCGCGCAGCAGCGGCTGCACGGCCCGCGCTAGGACGAGCACGCCGAAGCCCAAGTGGACGCGGCCGTCGCCATCGCGGCGGACGAAGCCCTCCCGCTGCAGGCTGGTCAGCAGGCGGTAGACCGCGGGGCGGCTCAGCTCCAGCTCGGCCGCGATCTCGGTCGGGGTGCGCCCCCTCAGCTCGCCGGCGAGCAGGCGGAGCAGGCGCAGGCCGCGTTCCAGGGTCTGCGAGGACTCGGCCATCAGCCCGCCCGCCGGATAGGAGACATGTCCTCGATTATCACGGTGGCCGGACCCCGCTCCCGACACCGGGCCAGGGAAGGGCGGTGGCGGGTTGTCATGCCGGTAACAACCGGCACGGGGGAATGTGCGGGGGTTTGGCAAGAATCGCGTGTCATGCCTGCCGTAGCTTGCTAGGTCCCTGCACTCCGGCGAGGGGACCTTCGACCATGAGCGAGCCGTTGATCGCCCGTGTCGCGCGGTGGGCGAGCGAGATCCCGGACGCCCCGGCGTACACCTTCCTGGACTACTCGGCCGGCCGCGACGGGGTCCGGCACACGCTCTCCTGGTCCGCGGTGGACCGCAAGGCCAGGGCGGCGGCCGTACGGCTGCGCGAGGTCGCGCAGCCCGGGGAGCGGGCGGCGATCCTGGCTCCGCAGGGACTGGAGTACGTCGTCGCGATGCTCGGCGCGCTGTACGCGAGAGTGGTCGCGGTGCCGCTGTTCGCGCCGGACCTGCCCGGCCACGCGGACCGGCTGGTCCGGGCCTACGCCGACGCCGACCCGGTCTGCGTGCTCACCACGGTCCCCGCGCTGGAGGCCGTCCGGGCGTTCCTCGACGGGCACGGCGGGGAGTCCGTGCCGCGCCCCAAGCAGATCGTCACCGTCGACACCGTCTCCGACCTGCTCGCCGACGAGTGGGAGCCCGAGCCGATCGGCGCCGCCGACCTGGCCTACCTGCAGTACACCTCCGGTTCCACCCGCGCCCCCGCCGGGGTCGAGATCAGCCACGGCAACGTCACCGCCAACGCCGAGCAGCTCTGGACGGCCTTCCGCGCCACGCCCCGCGTCTCCACGGCGGCGCTGTGGCTGCCGCTCTTCCACGACATGGGCCTGATCGCGACCGTCGCCGCGCCGATCGTCGGCGGCAACCGGTCGGTCTTCATGGACCCGGTGGCGTTCGTCATGCACCCGGTCCGGTGGCTGCGCATGCTCAGCGAGTTCGACGACGTGTTCACCGGCGGCCCCAACTTCGCCTACGAGTACACCGCCAGCCGCGTCACCGAGGAGGAGAAGGCCGCGCTCGACCTGTCCGGGGTGGTGGTCATGCTCAACGGGGCCGAGCCGCTGCGGGCGGGCACCGTCCGCCACTTCTCGGAGGCGTTCGCCTCCTGCGGGCTCCGCCCCGAGGCGCACACCCCGGGGTACGGCCTGGCGGAGGCGACGGTGTTCGTCACCGCGATGGACCGGGACCTGCCCGCGCGGACCACGCCGTTCGACCGGGAGGCGCTGGCCGCGGGCCGCGCCGTACCGGTCGCCGCCGCGGACGGGAAGGAGGCAGCCGAGCTGGTCTCCTGCGGGACGCCGACCGGGCAGCGCGTCAGGATCGTCGGCCCGGACGGCACGGCCAGGCCCGACGGCGAGGTCGGCGAGATCTGGATCCAGGGGCCGAACGTGGCGCGGGCCTACTGGCGCGACGAGGAGCGCAGCGCCGAGGTCTTCGGCGGCGTGCTGGCGGGCGAGGACGGGACCTGGCTGCGCACCGGCGACCTGGGCGTGGTCCACGAAGGAGAGCTCTACGTCACCGGGCGGATCAAGGACCTGATCATCGTCGACGGGCGCAACCACTATCCGCAGGATGTGGAGGCCACCGTCCAGGAGGCCGACCCCGCCGTCCGCCGGGACCACGTGGCGGCGTTCGCGGTGCCCGGTGAGGAGACCGAGCGGCTGGTGGTGGTCGCCGAGCGGTCGCGCAGGGCGGAGGGGCGCGACCCGGCCGAGATCGCGGCCAACGCCCGGGCCGCCGTGGCGAGGCGCCACGACCTGCGGCTGCACGAGTTCGTGCTGGTCGAGGCGGGCGCCGTACCCCGCACGTCGAGCGGGAAGATCGCGCGCCGCGCGTGCGCCCGGGCCTACCTGGACGGGGCCTTCACGGCCTCCGCGTCCGGGTCCGCGCCGTCTTCTCCGCCGTCCGGCCCGCCGCCCTCTCCGCCGCCCGGCCGGTCGGACGGGCCCGCCGGGGGCACCGGCGCCGGATCCGGATCCGGGGACGCCGGCGCCTGATGTTCGAGACGCTGGGGCGGATCGTCTACCGCGGGCGCTGGTCCATCCTGGCGCTCGGGACGGCCTTCGCGGTCCTGGCCGGGATCTTCGGCACGAGCCTGTTCGGCCGGATGGCGGACGGCGGGTTCGAGGACCCGGACGCGGAGTCGACCGCGGCCGCGCGCTGGAGCCGGGAGTGGTTCGGCGGCAGCTCGCCCGACGTGGTCGTGCTCTACACGAACCCGCGCGTCGAGGCCGCGGACGAGCGGTTCGAGCGGGACGTGCGGGCCGCGCTGGACGCGCTGCCCGCCGAGCACGTCGCCGAGGTGGTCACCTACTGGGAGACCGGGGCCAAGGAGCTCGTCTCCGCGGACGGGCACTCCACCTACGCGATGGTCGGCCTGCGCGGCGAGGAGCGGGACAAGCAGCGCCGCTACGAGGAGATCAAGGGCGCGCTCCGCAGCGCCCCCGCCGGATACGCCGTCCGGATCGGCGGCGAGGTCCCGCTCCTGGCGGACCTCAACACGCAGACCGCCGAGGACCTGCGGCAGGCCGAGATGATCTCGATGCCGGTCCTGCTCGTCCTGCTCGTCGTCGTCTTCGGCAGCCTCGTGGCCGCCGGGCTCCCGCTCGTCGTCGGCCTGCTGTCGGTGCTCGGCGCGCTCGCGCTGCTGCGGCTGCTCACCGAGGTCACCGACGTCTCCGTCTTCTCGCTGAACGTCGTCACGATGCTCGGCCTCGGCCTGGCCGTCGACTACTCGCTCTTCGTGCTCGGCGCCTTCCGGGAGGAGATCCGCCGGGGGGCGCCCGCGGAGGCGGCCGTGGTGCGGACCATCGCGACGGCCGGGCGGACCGTCGCCTTCTCCGGGCTGACCGTGGCCACCGCGCTCTGCGGGCTGCTGCTGTTCCCGCAGATGTTCCTGCGCTCGATCGGGCTGGGCGCGGCCGCGGTGGTGCTGGTCGCGATGGCGGCGGCGCTGGTCGTGCTGCCCGCGCTGCTGGCCGTGCTCGGGCGCAGGGTCGACGCGCTCGACGTGATGCCGGACTTCGGCGGGCGGCGCGGCGGGACCTGGCACGCGATCGCCTCCAGCGTGATGCGGCGCCCCGTCGTCTACCTGGTCGGGGTCGGCGTGCTGCTGTCCGCGCTGGCCGCGCCGTTCCTGCACGTGCGGTTCGGCGGCGTGGACCACCGGGTGCTGCCCGAGCACTTCGAGAGCCGCCAGGTCGCCGAGCGGATCGACCGGGACTTCGCCAGGAACGCCCTGTCGCCCATCGAGGTCATCGTGCTCGTCGAGCGCGACCTGGTCGGGCCGATGACCGCCGCGGTGCCGGGGGCGCTGCCCTCGGAGGTGGGCGGGCGCCCGGGACCGGTCGGGGTGGAGAACTCCGGGCCCATCCCGGTCACCGAGGTCGGCCCGCTGGACGTGAAGGTCTTCGCCGACCGGCTGGCGGAGCTCGACCACGTCACCGGGGTCGACGTCACGGGGGTCTCCCAGGCCGGCGGCGCCGTACGGCTGGCGGTCCGCCACGACGGGGACCCGATGTCGGACGGGGCCCGCGCGCTGGTCGAGCGGATCCGGGCCATGGCGCCCGAACCGAACGTCCAGGACGTGGTCGTCGGCGGGGCCACGGCCGCCCAGCTCGACCTCCAGGCCAGCCTGGCGGGGACCCTGCCGTGGACCGCGCTCGTGGTCTGCCTGGTGACGGGCGTGCTGCTGTTCGCCGCGTTCGGGTCGGTGGTGCTGCCGGTCAAGGCGATCCTGATGAACGTCATGTCGCTGGGCGCGTCCTTCGGCGTGATCGTCTGGGCCTTCCAGGACGGGAACCTGGCCGGCGTCCTCGGCTTCACCCCGACCGGGACCGTCGAGGCGACGATCACCGTGCTGATCCTGGCGGTGGTGTTCGGCCTCTCGATGGACTACGAGCTGTTCCTGCTCAGCCGGGTGCGGGCGGAGTGGCTGCGGACCGGGGACAACACCGGGGCCGTGGCGGCCGGCCTGGAGCGGACCGGCGGGCTGATCACCAGTGCCGCGCTGCTGCTGCTGGTGGTCATCGGGGCCTTCTCCACGGCGGGGATCACGCTGGTGAAGATGCTCGGCGTCGGGATGTTCGTCGCCATCGTGGTGGACGCGACCCTGGTGCGGGCGCTGCTGGTGCCCGCGACGATGCGGCTGATGGGGGACGCCAACTGGTGGATGCCGCACTTCCTGCGCGGCCTGCACCGGCGGATCGAGTTCCGCGAGGACGGCCGCGGCCGCGGTCTGCACGGGCTGCCTCCCACGTACGTGACGGTGGAGCGGGAGGACTGGCCCACCGCCGGCTTCACTGCCGGCTCCACCGCCGGTCCCGTCGCCGGCGCGGTCGCCGGTTCCGCCGCGGCCGCGCTCACCGGACCGGCCGCGCTCACCGGACCGGCCACGGAACCGGCCGGCGCCGGGCAGCGGGCCCTCGCCGCCCGGCGCCGGGCGATCGCCCCGCCGCCGGACCGGCGGACCACCGCTCCCGCGGCGGCCGCGCCTCCCGCGCCTCCCGCACCTCCTCCGCCCTCCGCGTCCCCGGTGACCGGTGGGGCTCGCGCGGCCTCCCCGCCGCACACCGCCGGGCCTCCGGCTCCGCCCCCGGTGACACCGCCGTCCCCGGTGACACCGCCCGCCGGCCCGGGCACGCCGTCCGGTGCGCCGGCGTCCCGGCCCCGGCAGCACAGGTCGAACCCCTACCCGCTGCCACCGCTCCCCCTCGCCGGACCGGCCGCGGCCGCTCCTTCCGCGGCGGCTCCTTCTCCGGCCGCCGCGCAGGCCGGGCGCGGGACCGCTCCCGCGGGACCGGCGCAGCGCAGCAGGAAGGTCGTCAAGCCCAACCCGGACGGTCCCGGCTGGCACTGGGCGGAGGAGGGAGCGGTCCCCTCGCCGCCGCAGCCCCTGCTGACCGTCGAGGAGGCCGTGGGCGCCTCCGCCCAGCGGCCTCCGGCGCGCTCCCCGGCCCGTCCGATGCCGGAGACCGTCACGCCCTTCGTGCCGCCGCGCCCCGAACCGGTGCCGCCGGAGCCGGTGCCGCCGCCCGGGCCGGTGCCCTTCGCATCGCCGGATCCGGTGCCGCCGGGACGACGGGAGCCGGGGCGGCCGGAGCCGGGGCGGCGGGAGCCGGGGCGGCCGGAGCCTGCGGCTCCCGTGCCGCCGGGACCGGCGCCGTCCACCCGGAGGGAACCCGCGCCTCACGCCCGGAGCACCCCGGTGCTCAGCCCTCACCTCATCGACCGGCTGGAGCCGCCGCCGCGGCGGCAGGACGGCGAACCGGTCGTGCCGATCAACGGGCGTGCGCGGCCCGGGCCGGACCCGGCGGACGAGGTGGAACCCGGACCGCCACCTGCGCCCCGACCGGCACCGCGGCCCGAGCCCGCGTCCCGGCCCGCCGGCGGGCGGTGGACGCCGCAGGAGGAGCAGGCATGGATGCGGGAGCGGCCCGGAGGATGGATCCCCCTCGGGCGTCGGGTGACGCGGGTGGTGCGCCCCACCCCGGACGGCTCGGGCTGGACCTGGGCCGAGGTGGACGGATGAGCGGGCTCGCCGCCCGGCCCGCCGAGGGCACCGGTCCCGGCGGGGCGGCCGGGCGCGCCGGGCGCGGGCTGCTGCTCCTGGTTATCGGCCTGGCCGGGTTCGTGACGACCCTGGACAACACGGTCGTCACGGTCGCCCTGCCCACCCTCAGGACCGAGCTGAACGCCTCCCTGGCGGCGCTGGAGTGGATCGTCACCGGATACGTCCTCACCTTCTCCGGTCTGATGCTCGCCGGAGGCCGGCTGGCCGACGTCTACGGCCGCCGCCGGATCCTCGTCACCGGGCTCGCGGTCTTCACCGCGGCCTCGCTCGCCGCCGGAGCGGCCACCTCGGCCGGTGCGCTCGTCGCGGCCCGCCTCGTCCAGGGCTGCGGGGCCGCGCTGGTCCTGCCCGCCATGCTGGCCGTGGTCGCGGTGGCGGGCGGCGGCCGGGAGCGCTCGGCCGGCGTCGCCGTCTGGATGGCCTCGGGGGCGGGGGCGCTCGCGCTCGGCCCGGTCGTCGGCGGCTACCTCACCCAGCACACCCACTGGAGCTGGATCTTCCTGCTCAACGTGCCCCTCGGCGTGCTGTGCATCGCGCTCGCGCTGCTCGCCGTACCCGAGTCCCGCGACGAGGGCGCCGCCCGGGTGGACGTGCCGGGGGTCGCCGCCTCGGTCGTCGTGCTCTCGGCGGGCACGTTCGGGCTGACCTTCGCCGCGGAGCTGGGCTGGACCTCGCCGGTGATCGTGGCGTCCCTCGCGATGAGCGCGGTCGCGGCCGGGGTCTTCGCCGCCGTGGAGCGGCTGGGCCGGGACCCGATGGTGGACCTGGCGCTGTTCCGGGCGCGGGCCTTCACCGGCGGGGTGATCGCGCAGGTGCTCTGGGGACTCGGCGTCAACGGGGTGTTCTTCTTCACCGCGCTGTTCCTGCAGGAGGTGCTGGGCTTCAGCCCCACCGCCTCGGGGCTCGCCTTCGTGCCGCTGGCGCTGCTGGTCGCCGTGGTCACGCCGCTGGTCCCGCTCGCCGAGCGGCGGATCGGCGCGGCCCGCACGGTCGCGCTCGGACTGGTGCTGGTGGCGGGCGGCATGGTCGCGGTGGCGTTCCTGCGGCCGGGCGACGGCTGGGCCGAGCTGCTGCCCGCCGTGTGCGTGATCGGGATCGGCTCGGCGCTGACCATGCCGCTCGGCTCCGCCGTCCTGGGCGCCGTGCCCGAGGACCGGGCGGGCGTCGCGGGCGGCGTGTTCAGCGTCGCGCGGGAGACGTCGGGCCTGTTCGGCATCGCGGTCGTCGGGGTGATCGTCAACGGCTCCGCGAGCTTCACCGCGGGCTACTCGGCCGGCCTGCTGACCGCCGCCGCGCTGGTCTCCGCCGGAGCCGTCGTCAGCCTGGTGACGCTCCGGTGACGCCCCGCCCGCCGACGCCGGTCCGCCTCCGCCCGGCGACGCCGGCCCGTCCCCGCCTGCCGGGACCGGTCCGTCCACGCCTGGCGCGGAGGCCCGGATGAAGGTCGCGATCCTGGCGTTCGGCTCGCGGGGCGACACCCAGCCGTGCGCGGCGCTCGGGGCCGGGCTCGCCGCGCGCGGGCACCGGGTGACGGTGGTCGCGGCGGAGCGGTACGGCGCCCTGGTCGGGGAGGCCGGGCTGCCGACGAGCCCGCTCAGCGTGGACCCGGAACGGATCGTGGAGTCCGAGGAGGGGCAGGCGTGGCTGCGGAGCGGCCCGGCCGGGTTCGTCCGGGGCTTCCGCCGGGTCGTGGAGCCGCTCGCCGAGCGGCTCGCCGCCGAGGTGGACGCGGCCTGCGCCGGGGCGGACCTGGTCCTGGCCCCGGCGCTGGGCTGGTTCGGGCGGCACCTGTCGGAGCGGTACGGCATGCCGTACGCGCTGCTGCACTTCCAGCCGGGCGAACCGACCCGGGACTTCCCCAACCCGCTGGTCCCGCTGCGCACGCTGGGCCCGTGGGGCAACCGGGCCAGTTACGCGCTGGTGGAGGGGCTGAGCCGGGTGCTGCTGGGCCGGATGGTGGACCGGTTGCGCGGGCGGGTCCTCGGGCTCGGGCCGATGCGGGGCGACCCGTTCCGGCGGGCGCGGGCCGAGCGGGTGCCGGTGCTGTGCGGGGTGAGCCGGGCGGTCGTCGGACGCCCGGCCGACTGGCCCGCCCACGTCCACCTGACCGGCTACTGGTTCGCCGAGCGGGCCTGGAGCCCGCCGCCGGAGCTGGAGGCGTTCCTGGCGGCGGGGCCGCCCCCGGTCTACGTGGGCTTCGGCAGCATGGCCCCCGCCGACCCGGCCGCGACGGCGGGGACGGTGGTGGCGGCGCTGCGGGCGGCCGGGGCGCGGGGGGTGCTCCAGGGCCTGCCGTACGGCGGGGCGGACGACATGCTCGTGATCGGCGAGGCGGACCACGGGTGGCTGTTCCCCCGGACGGCGGCGGTGGTGCACCACGGGGGCGCCGGGACGACCGCGGCGGGACTGCGGGCGGGGGTGCCGTCGGTGGTCTGCCCGTTCTTCTCCGACCAGCCGTTCTGGGGTGCCCGGGTGGCGCTGCTGGGGGCCGGGCCGGCGCCGCCGCCGGCGCGGCGGCTCACCGCGGGTGCGCTGGCCGGCCGGGCGGCCGCCGCGCTGCGGGACGCGGGGATGCGCGGGGCGGCGGCCCGGCTGGGGGAGCGGCTGCGGTCCGAGGACGGGGTCGCGCGGGCCTGCGACATCCTGGGCGCGTGAGCGGGTCCGGAGCGGGGCCGCCGGGTCCGGTCCCCGGCCTTTCCTGACGGAACCTGTCCGGAAGCTGTTCGGGGAGGGGTGATCTCGGTAAGGTGCGGGGAGATCTTCTCGCCGGACAGATCAGGGAGTTTCACGACATGCGACTCAGGTTGCGGCGGACCGTCGCCGCCGGTTCGATGCTCGCTCTGCTCGGTGCCGTGGCTCCCGCGGCGGCCGCCTACGCCCAGGACGATCCGCGCAGCTGCCGTGACCTGCTGACGGCGGACGCCCCGGCGTACGTCCAGTGCCACTGGCTGGCCACCCCGGACGAGGCGCTGGGCGTCGCCCTGTTCTGGGGGGCGAACGACAACGCCAACCTCAAGGAGGCGACGCCGTACCCCGGGCAGTTCATCGACTGCTCGGCGCCCGGCAGCTCCTGCCCGACGCCGCCGGACGGCGGCGCCGAGGGCGACGAGAACTCCCCGCTGCCGGAGGACGCCGAGGACGGCGGCGCGCCCGAGTGCGAGACGGGCGGCGACCGGTGCGCGGTCGACGGGCACGACCAGGGCGGGGACGGCACGGACAACGGCTCCGAGACCGGCACCGGAGCCCGCACGACGGTGGCGGCGCAGACCACCGCGGCGCGGAGCGGTACGGCGCGGCCGGCCACGGCGGAGGAGGTCGCGGCGGCCGCGCAGACCCCCGCGGGCCGGGCCGTCACCACGGCGAAGGGCACCGGCCTGCGCGTCTGGCTCGACACCGAGCTGGCCGACGACTGGAAGGCGGGCGAGGAGGCCTTCGCCGCCGCGGTCAAGCGGATCGGCGCGCTGGCCGCGCGGCCGGAGGTGGCCGGGATCCGCTTCTCCACCCAGCTCGGCTACGACACGACGTTCACCACGCACGAGGAGATCACGGCCTTTGTGGCCGCGGCCTCCGCCGCGCTGCGCCAGGCCGCCCCCGGCAAGCAGCTCGGCGTGCACACGGTCGTGCCGGAGTTCGCCTGCGGCGCCGTCGAGGAGTGCAAGACGGAGATGGCCCGGCGGTACCCGCTGCTGGCCCCCGAGCGGATCGAGTCCTACCTGAGCACCGGCGCCGTCGACCAGCTCACCCTGGACGGCGGCCTGCTGCGCGGCGGCTACACCGCCTGGCGGATCGACGCGGGCACCGCGCAGCGCAACCAGTCGATCCAGCTGCGCGCCCGCGCCTGGGACGTGCTGGCTCAGATCGCCGCCGAGGAGACCGGGCTCGTCGGCGAGGTCGCCGCCGAGGAGGTCGCCGAGCGGGTCGCCGCCCCGCTCCGGGACGGCGGCGCCCAGCAGGTCAACCTCTGGACGCGCCTGCAGGACGCCCAGGGCGGCGTCAAGCACCTGACGGCCTGGGACGCGCTGAAGAAGCTCAGCCCGCTCCAGCGCCGGATGGCCGCCGTCTACGACCCGGCCGCGCCCGGGACGGACGCTGCCGCCGACCTGAAGAGGATCGCCGAGGTCTTCGGCCAGGTCTACCTCACCGTGGCCTGACGGGACCCGGGTCCGGCCGGTGACCGTAGGCGGCCCCGCGGGATCCCCGCGCGGGCCCTACGCGGGGTCCCGCGGCCTGACCCAGCCGACCGCCCGCTCGACCGCCCGCCGCCAGTTGTCGTACTCGGCGGCGCGGCGCCCGGGCTCCATGGCGGGCAGCCACTGGGCGGCCCGGTGCCAGTTGCGGCGCAGTCCCTCCAGATCCGGCCAGTAGCCGACCGCCAGCCCGGCCGCGTAGGCGGCGCCCAGGGAGACGGTCTCGGCGACCATGGGCCGCACCACCGGCGCGTTCAGCACGTCGGCGATGAACTGCATGAGCAGGTTGTCGGCGGTCATGCCCCCGTCGACCTTGAGGGTCTTCAGGTCGAGCCCGGAGTCGGCGTTCATCGCGTCGACGACCTCCCGGGTCTGCCACGCGGTGGCCTCCAGGACCGCGCGGGCGAGGTGGCCCTTGGTGATGTAGGAGGTCAGGCCGACGATGACGCCGCGGGCCTCGCTCCGCCAGTGCGGGGCGAACAGCCCGGCGAACGCGGGCACGATGTAGCAGCCCCCGTTGTCCTCCACGGTCCGGGCGAGGGTCTCGATCTCCGGGGCGCTGTTGATCAGCCCCAGCCCGTCGCGGAACCACTGCACCAGGGCGCCGGTGACGGCGATCGGCCCCTCGAGCGCGTACACCGCGCGCTCCCGCCCGACCTGGTAGCCGACGGTGGTGAGCAGCCCGTGCTCGGAGCGGACCGGTTCGGCCCCGGTGTTGAGCAGCAGGAAGCCGCCGGTGCCGTAGGTGCACTTGGCCTCGCCCGGGGAGAAGCAGGTCTGGCCGAACAGCGCCGCCTGCTGGTCACCGAGGGCGGCGGTGATGCGCACGCCGGGCAGCACGCGGGTGGCCGTGCCGTACGGCTCGGCGGAGGGCCGGATCTCCGGCAGCATCGCCCGCGGCACGCCGAAGAAGTCGAGCAGCCACGGATCCCAGCGCAGGGAGGCCAGGTCCATCAGGAGCGTACGGCCGGCGTTGGTGACGTCGGTGACGTGCAGGCCGCCCTCGGGCCCGCCGGTGAGGTTCCAGATGAGCCAGCTCTCCATCGTCCCGAACAGCACCTCGCCCCGTTCGGCGCGCTCGCGCAGCCCGGGCGTGTGGTCGAGCAGCCAGCGGATGCGCGGCGCGGAGAAGTAGGCGGCCAGCGGCAGGCCGCAGCGTTCCTGCACGCCCGGCGCGTCGGGCCGGGCGGCGAACTCCTCCACCAGGGCGTCGGTCCGGGTGTCCTGCCAGACGATGGCCCGGCCGAGCGGGACACCGGTCCGCCGGTCCCACAGCAGCGTGGTCTCCCGCTGGTTGGCGATGCCGATCGCGACCACCTGCTCCGGGCCGATGCCGGCCTGGACGAGCGCCTGCGGCGCGATGCGCTCCAGGTTCCGCCAGATCTGCACGGCGTCGTGCTCGACCCAGCCGGGGCGGGGGAAGTGCTGGCGGTGCTCGCGCTGGGTCACCGAGACCAGCCGTCCCCGCTGGTCGAAGAGAATGCACCGGGTCGAGGTCGTGCCTTGATCGATGGACATCACATAACGCGTGACCATGGTGTCCTCTGCCTGGGGGGTGTGGGGGAGCGGGGGTCACCTGGGGGTGCGGGGCCGCCGGGGCCGGTCGGGACCGCCGGTGCGGGGACCGGGCCGCCGGGGGGCGGGGGCCGGTCCGGGGGCCGGTCCGGGGGCCGGTGGGCCCGCCGGGAGCGGGCGGGGCCGCCTACGGGCGGGGCCGGGGCGGGCGCCGGGTCACCAGCGGGAGGCGCCGAGGTCGCGGGAGACGGCCCGCGCGGCGTCGCGCACGAACGCCACCAGGGCGGTGTCCGGCCGGCCCGCGCCGTCGCAGATCCGCTCGACGGCGCCGGAGACGCCGATGGCGCCGACGACCAGGCCGCCGTGGCCGCGGATGGGCGCGGCGATGCCGGCCTCGCCGATCGTCGTCTCCTCGGACTCGGCGGCCCAGCCGACCTCGCGGACCCGGGTGAGCGCGCGGGCCAGCGTCTTCGGGGAGGTGATCGTCTTGCGGGTGAAGGCCTCCAGCGGGTCCTCGCCCAGCGCCGCGGCGGCGCCCGCCTCGTAGGCCAGCAGCACCTTGCCCAGCGCGGTGGCGTGCAGCGGGAGCAGCGCGCCGACGTCCAGCGTCTGCAGCGTGTCGTCGGGGCGGAAGACGTGGTGGACGACGAGGACCCGGCCGTCGAGGAGGGTGCCGATGCGCACGGCCTCGCCGCTCCTGGCCGCCAGCGCGTCGGCCCAGTTGATCGCCCGGGAGCGCAGCTCGTTCACGTCGAGGTAGCTGGTGCCCAGGTGGAGCAGGGCGGCACCGAGCTGGTACTTGGCCGTCGCGGCGTCCTGCTCGACGAACCCGACCCGCTGCAGGGTGCGGAGCAGTCCGTGGGCGGTGCCCCGGGCCAGGCCGAGCGAGGTGGCGATCTCCCCGACGCCGAGCCGGCCGGAGCTGCGCGCGAGGAGGCGCAGGATCGCGGCCGCCCGCTCGATGGACTGCACTGGTCCTGGCACGGAGCCGATCGTAGTGCTCCCGGCAGATGTTCGACAATGTCGGCGCAGGTCAGGGGACGATCTGCGCACTCCCCCGCAGATACGGAGCGGTGTGATCGGGGCCATAGATCAAGACCATAAACCGGCCTGACATGACTGACTAGTGTTCGACATTGTCGGCACATCGCCGTTGACCCCCCTCCCCTTCTCACCTAGCGTCCCCGGCAGCGGTGAGCATCACCCCCACCCGCCCGCCCGGCCCCGCCGCGACCGCGGGCCCGCCGTGCGGCACTGTGAGGAGGAGCAATGGTGGAACGGCTGAAAGCCCGCGGGCTGCTCGGCGAACTGGCCGCCGAGTTCGCGGGGACACTGATCCTGATCCTGTTCGGCGTGGGCGTGGTGGCGCAGGTGGCCGCCGCCGGCATCGGCGACCACGACAGCATCGCCTGGGCCTGGGGCCTCGGCGTCACCCTCGGCGTCTACGTCGCGGCCCGGATCAGCGGGGCCCACCTCAACCCGGCGGTCACGGTCGCCCTGGCGGTCTTCAAGGGCTTCTCCTGGCGCAAGGTCCTGCCGTACTCGCTGGCGCAGACCGCGGGCGCGTTCGTCGCCGCGCTCGTCGTCCGCTTCAACTACAGCGACGCGCTGACCGCGGCCGACCCGGGCCTGACGATCAAGACCCAGGGCGTCTTCTCCACCCTGCCGGGCAACGGCACGCTGGACGTCGGCACCTGGGCCGCCTTCGGCGACCAGATCATCGGCACCGCCATCCTGCTCTTCCTCATCCTCGCCCTGTCCGACGCGCGCAACTCCCCGCCCGCGGCCAACCTCGCGCCCTTCGTGGTCGGCCTGGTCGTCGTCGCGATCGGCATGGCCTGGGGCACCAACGCCGGCTACGCCATCAACCCGGCCCGCGACTTCGGCCCGCGCCTGGCCTCCTTCCTCACCGGCTACGAGACGGCCTTCCAGGACCAGTACGGGCAGCTCTACTTCTGGGTGCCGATCGTGGCGCCGCTGCTCGGCGGAGTGCTCGGCGCGGGCCTCTACCAGGTCCTCATCGGCAGGTTCCTCCCCCCGGAGGACGAGCCCGAGGCCGCACGCGTGCCAGGGAAGAACGCCTACGAAGCCGTCTGACGGCCGCCCGACACCCGACCCCGGACAAGGAGCGCGATCACCATGCCCGACTTCATCGGAGCCGTCGACCAGGGGACGACGAGCACCCGTTTCATGATCTTCGATCACGGCGGCAACGAGATCGCCCGCCACCAGCTGGAGCACGAGCAGATCCTCCCCCAGGCGGGCTGGGTCGAGCACAACCCCACCGAGATCTGGGAGCGGACCCGCTCGGTCATCCAGACCACGCTCAACCGGGCGAACCTGGCCGCCTCCGACCTGGCCGCGCTCGGCATCACCAACCAGCGCGAGACCACGCTGGTGTGGAACCGGCGGACCGGCCGGCCGTACTACAACGCGATCGTCTGGCAGGACACCCGGACCGACCGGATCGCCTCCGCCCTGGACCGCGACGGCCGGGGCGAGGTCATCCGGAGGAAGGCGGGGCTGCCCCCGGCGACCTACTTCGCCGGCGGCAAGATCCAGTGGATCCTGGAGAACGTCGACGGGGTGCGCGCGGCGGCCGAGGCCGGGGACGCGCTGTTCGGCACCACCGACACCTGGCTGCTGTGGAACCTCACCGGCGGCCCCCACGGCGGCGTGCACGTCACCGACGTCACCAACGCCAGCCGCACCATGCTCATGGACCTGGAGACGCTGGACTGGGACGACGAGCTGCTGTCGTTCTTCGGCGTCCCCCGCGCGATGCTGCCGCAGATCATGCCCTCGTCCTGCCCCGGCCTGTACGGCGTGACCCGCGCGGACGGCCCGCTCGGCGGCGAGGTCCCCCTCTCCGGCGACCTCGGCGACCAGCAGGCCGCGACCGTCGGCCAGGTCTGCTTCAGCCCCGGCGAGGCCAAGAACACCTACGGCACCGGCAACTTCCTGCTGCTCAACACCGGCACCGAGCCGGTCCGCTCCGAGCACGGCCTGCTGACCACCGTCTGCTACCGGTTCGGCGACGACAAGCCGGTGTACGCCCTGGAGGGCTCGATCGCCGTCACCGGCTCGGCCGTGCAGTGGCTGCGCGACCAGCTCGGGATCATCTCGGGCGCGGCGCAGAGCGAGGCGCTGGCCCGGCAGGTGGACGACAACGGCGGCGTCTACTTCGTGCCCGCGTTCTCCGGCCTGTTCGCCCCCTACTGGCGCTCCGACGCGCGCGGCGCCATCGTCGGCCTGTCCCGCTACAACACCAACGCGCACCTGGCCCGGGCCACGCTGGAGTCGATCTGCTACCAGACGCGGGACGTGGTCGAGGCGATGCAGCAGGACTCCGGCGTCGTGCTCGACGTGCTCCGGGTGGACGGCGGGGTGACCGCCAACGACCTGTGCATGCAGCTGCAGGCCGACATCCTCGGCGTGCCGGTCTCCAGGCCGGTCGTGGCCGAGACCACGGCGCTCGGCGCCGCCTACGCCGCGGGCCTGGCGGTCGGCTTCTGGTCGTCCACCGACGAGCTGCGCAGCAACTGGCAGGAGGACCGCCGCTGGGAGCCGCAGTGGTCCGGCGAGCGGCGCGAGCGCGGTTACGCCGGTTGGAAGAAGGCCGTCACCCGCACGCTCGACTGGGTCGACGTGGACTGACCGCGTCCGCCCGTGCCTTTCCCGAGACGAGGAGCCTGACATGACAGCCGTGCCCCTGGGACCGCCGTACCGCGAGGCGGCGCTGCGGCGCATGAGCGACGGAGAGTTCGACGTGCTGGTCGTCGGCGGCGGCGTGGTGGGCGCGGGAGCGGCGCTCGACGCGGTCTCCCGGGGCCTTTCGGTCGCGCTGGTGGAGGCCCGCGACTGGGCGGCGGGCACCTCCAGCCGGTCCAGCAAGCTGATCCACGGCGGCCTGCGCTATCTGGAGCAGCTCGACTTCCGGCTGGTCAGGGAGGCGCTGAAGGAACGCGGCCTGCTGCTGACCCGGCTCGCGCCCCACCTGGTGCAGCCGGTCCCGTTCCTGTTCCCGCTCCGGCACCGGATGTGGGAGCGGTTCTACGTCGGCGCGGGAGTGACGCTCTACGACACCTTCGACGGCTCGCGCACCCTGCCGCGCCACCGCCAGCTCAGCCGGCGGCGCGCGCTGGCCGCCGCCCCGGGGCTCCGCCCGGAGGGGCTCGTCGGCGCCGTCCAGTACTACGACGCCCAGGTCGACGACGCGCGGTTCACGATGACGCTGGCGCGCACCGCCGCCCAGTACGGCGCCGCCGTCGCGACCGGGGCCCGGGTGACGCGGCTGGCCCGCGACGGCGCCCGGGTGACCGGGGCGCACGTGCTCGACCGGGAGAGCGGCCGGGAGATCCTCGTCCGCGCCCGCCAGGTGGTCAACGCCACCGGGGTGTGGACCGGCGAGAGCCGCGAGCTGGCCGGCACGCGCGGCGGCCCGTCCGTGCGGGCCTCCAAGGGGGTGCACATCCTCGTCCGGCGCGACCGGATCGCGCTCCGCACCGGCCTGATCCTCCGCACCGAGAAGAGCGTGCTGTTCGTCATCCCCTGGGGACGGCACTGGATCATCGGCACCACCGACACCGACTGGACGCTCGACCCGGCCCGCCCGGTGGCCAGCCGGGCCGACGTGGACTACCTGCTGGAGCGGGTCAACGCGGTGCTCAGCACGCCGCTGGCCCGCGACGACGTCGAGGGCGTGTACGCGGGGCTGCGCCCGCTGCTGGCGGGGGACGGCGCCGACACCGCCAGGCTCTCCCGCGAGCACACCGTCGCCCGGCCCGCCCCCGGCCTGGTCGTCGTGGCCGGCGGCAAGTACACCACCTACCGGGTGATGGCCAGGGACGCCGTCGACGCGGCCGCGCAGGGGCTCGGCGGCCCCGTGCCGGCCTCCGTCACCGACCGGCTGCCGCTGGTGGGCGCGGAGGGCTTCGAGGCGCTGTGGAACGGCCGCGACCGGCTGGCCGCCCGCTCCGGCCTGGACACCGCCCGGATCGAGCGCCTGCTCCGGCGGTACGGCTCGGCCGTCGAGGACCTGGTCGGCATGGTCGAGGCCGACCCGGCCCTCGGCGAGCCGCTGGCCGGGGCGGCGGACTACCTGCGGGCGGAGGTGGTCTACGCCGCCACCCACGAGGGGGCGCTGCGCCTGGAGGACGTGCTGGCCCGCCGTACCCGGATCTCGATCGAGGAGCGCGACCGCGGCCTGGCGGCGGCGCCCGAGGCGGCCGCGCTCGTCGCCCCCGTGCTGGGCTGGGACGCCGCCGCCGTGGCCCGCGAGACGGAGCGCTACCGGCTCCTGGTGGAGGGCGAGCGGGCCGCCGAGCTGGCGCCGGACGACCTGTCGGCCTACGGCGCGGCCAGTGCCCGCGCCGGGGAGAGCCGGGAGGCGCGGACCGCCGGGTAGAGCCCGGCGAGGGCGCCGACGGCCAGGGTCGCGGCCAGCCCGCCGCCCGCCGCCCAGGCGGGCACCACGACCGGCCAGCCCTGGTAGAGGGCGTAGCCGGCGGTGACGGCCGCGCCGAGCAGCACCCCGCCCGCCCCGCCCAGCGCGGACAGCAGCAGCGACTCGGCGAGGAACTGCGTGCGGATCTGCCCGCGGGTCGCGCCGAGCGACCGGCGCAGGCCGATCTCCGCCCGCCGCTCCAGCACCGAGATGACCATGGTGTTGGCCACCCCGACGCCGCCGACGAGCAGCGCGACCGCGCCGACCCCCAGCAGCAGGCCGGTGAACGCCTGGTCGGCGGCCTGCTTGGCGGCGAGCGCGTCGGACGGGCGGGAGACGTCCACCTCGTTGGGCGCCTCCGGGTCGGCGGTGGCGGCCAGCACCGCCCGGACGGACTCCAGCCGGGCCTCCTCGCACCGCGTGTAGAGGGTCGTCGGATGCCCGTCGAAGCCCAGCACCGCCTCCGCGGCGGGCCAGCCGACGAGTACCGCGGCGTCCAGCTCGGCGGCGAGCGGCACCGGGTCGAGGACGCCGACGACCGTGAAGCGCTCACCGCCGACGACGACCTGGACGTCCGGTCCGGCCGCGGTCACGCCGAGGCGCCGGGCCGCGGTGGACCCGAGCACCGCGGCCGGGTGGCGGTGGGTGGCCTCGTTGAGCCAGGTGCCGCTGCGCACCCGCGCGCCCACCGTGGCGGGCAGGTCGAGGCGGGCGGCGTGCACGGAGACGCCGCCGGTCTGCGCCTCGGGGATGCGCTCGCTCCGGTACACCTTGGCGCCGTCGACGTACCCGGTCGCGGAGACCGCCCGCACGGGGCCGATGCGCTCGATCATCGCCTCGGCCTCCACGGGCATCTCGGCCTCCTCGCCGGTGAGGGTCTGCCCGGCCGCGGCGGTGAGCAGGTTGGTGCCGAGCGCGGCGAGCGTGCGGTCGAGCTCGGCACCCGAGGAGGACGAGATGCCGACCACGCCGGTCATCGCCGCGATGCCGATGGCGATGCCGAGCGCGGACAGAAACGCCCGGAGCGGGCGGGTGCGCAGGCCGGCCGCGCCGGTCCGCAACACGTCGCGCGGGCGCATCCGGGCCGGGACCGGCTCGGGCGGGATCCGATCAGCGGCGCCGGGACCGGGGCGGCCCACCAGGCCGGCGGTCATCGCGCCGCCCCCGATCCGGCACGCCGCCGGTGCCCGCCCGGGTCCTCCGTCCCGGGGCCCGCTCCGGCCCCCGCCTCCGGGCCCGGATCCGCCTCCGGGTCCGGATCCGGTCCGGCCGCGGAGTCCGAGACGATCCGGCCGTCGCGCATGCCCACCCGCCGGGGCAGGCTCGCGGCGATCTCCCGGTCGTGGGTGATGACCACGACGGTGGTGCCCGAGGCGTTCAGGTCGTGCAGCAGCCGCATCACCCCGGCCCCGGAGGCGGAGTCCAGGGCGCCGGTCGGCTCGTCGGCCAGCAGCAGCGGCGGATCCCCGGCCACGGCCCGGGCGATGGCCACCCGCTGCCGCTCGCCGCCCGACAGCTCGTGCGGCCGGTGGCCGAGGCGGTGGCCGAGCCCGACCCGCTCCAGCGCCGCCGCGGCCCGGCGCCGCCGCTCCGGCAGGCGCAGGCCGCTGTAGAGGAGGCCGTCGGCCACGTTGTCCAGGGCCGAGACCCCGGCGGCCAGGTGGAAGTGCTGGAAGACGAAGCCGATGACGGCTGCCCGGAGCGCGGAGAGCCCGTCGTCCGAGAGCGACGGGACGTCGTGCCCGTCGATGCGCACGGTCCCCGACGAGGGCCGGTCGAGCGTGCCGATGATGGTGAGCAGCGTCGACTTGCCCGAGCCGGACGGGCCGACGATCGCGGCCAGCTCGCCGCGCGCCACCTCCAGCGAGACCGCCGACAGCGCCGCCACCCCGCCGGGGTGGACCTTGCTCACCCGCGACAGGGAGATCATGGGAGTCGTCATTCCGGCATCCCCACGATCGTGCCCTCGGTGAGGCCGCCGCCCGAGACCTCGACGCGGCCCCCGGCGAACATGCCCGTCTCCACCGCGACGTGGCGGGACCTGCCGCCCTCGACGACCTCGACGCCGAACCCGCCCTCCCGGAGCGCGACGAGCGCGGCGACCGGCACGGTCAGCACGTCCTTCCGGCGGGAGGCGGTGAAGGTGACGTCCACCGCGGCGTGCTCCAGGCCCCGGACCGCCTTCTGCCCGAGCGAGACGACCACCTCCAGCGCGGTCTCCGGCTCCGCGTCCTGCCCCTGCCCGGGCTCGATGACCGTGGAGACCTCGGCGACCTCGCCGTCCACGCTCCTGCCGTCGGGCAGGGTGACCGTGACCCCGGCGCCCTCGCGGGCCATCCGCCGGTCCTCGGCCGCCAGCCGTACGGTGACCGCCTTGGCGGTGCCGGTGTAGGTGAGCACCCGCTGCCCGGGACCGGTGGGCCGGCCCGCCTCGGTCTCCAGGGCGTCCACCCGGACCCGCCCGGCGGCGAAGACGACCCGGCCGAGCTCGACCACGCCGGTCTCCTCCAGGCCCCGGTCCTGCTGCCACTCCATGACCGCCGCGGCCGTGGCGGAGGTGTACTCGCCGTCCACGGTGAACCCGTCGTAGCCGAGCGCGCGGAGGTTGCGCTCCAGCGCCTCCACGTCCCGGCCCTCGGTGCCGGCCCGCAGGTCGCGGTAGGCGGGTGTGGCTCCGTACATCAGCACCACCGGGTCGTCGTCGATTCTGTAGAGCGGTTTCCCGCGGCCGATCAGAGCTCCGCTCTCCGGGAGCCAGGTGACGGTGCCGGGCCTGCGGCTGACCGCCGTGACGGCGGGGCCGTAGCCGAGCTCGCCATCGGCGTCGCGCGTGTCGCGGAGCGTCTCCCGGGTCACCTCGGCGGTGGCCGCGGGAAGCGGCGGCGCGTCGTCCGCCCGGCCGCCGCCCCCCGGCAGGCCCGTGCCGCCCGCGGCCACCGTGGCCGTACCGGCCAGGGCCGCCGCGGCGAGCAGCCACGCGGCCCGGCGGCGGGTACGGCGGGCGGGCGCCGGGCCCATCAGGAACCCCCCTTCTCCGGACGGCACTTCGCCTCCGCCGCCGGGAAGTCCGGGTCGTCGGTGACCCCCTTGCCGACCTTGATGCGTCCCTCCGGGTCCGGGTCGGGGAAGTCCGGCACGCCGTTGTCCCGCATGCACCGGGCGATCTCGCGCATCCTCTCCGCGTTGCGGGAGCGGTCCGCGCCGGTGCCGCCCACCGGGGCGTACTGCTTGCAGGCCTGCCGGGCCTTCTCCACGGCGGCCTCCTGCCCCTTGCGGATCCTGAGCATGACGGGCTCGCCGGGCCTGGGGTCGGGCATGTCGACGCCGTTCTCCCGCATGCACTGGGCGAACCTGAGGTTCCGCTCGTCCGGGTCCAGGGTCGGCGTGGCGCTCGCGGCGGGCCCACCGCCGCCACCGGTCGCGGTCGCCACCTCGGCGCCACCGCCCGCGGCGCACCCGGCCAGGGCCGCGGTCAGGGTCAGGGCGAGCACCAGCGGGACCGCCGCCGGTGCACCGGGAATGCGCATGGTCGTCTCCTCGTCCGGCGGCCGGACGCGCGCCGGCCGCTCGATGAGGCATGCAACAGGGAAGCGTGTTTCCGGGCCGTTTCCGCCGCCTCCGCCGTCGCCGTGCTCGTGGCCCGTGCTCGTCGCCCGTGCCGGGCCCGTGCTCGTCGCCCGTGCCGGGCCCGTGCTCGTCGCCCGTGCCGGGCCCGCGCCGGTGCGGCGGCACCGGCGGCCTGGAGCGGCCGGTGCTAACGCGGAGCAAACAACGCGTCCGTCACCATCGCCTCCGTACGCGAGGCGGAGGGCACGGGCCCTCCGGCGGGCAGGGCACGGGGACACGATGCGGGTACTGGTGGTGGAGGACGAGCGCGTGCTCGCCGACGCGATCGCCGAGTGGCTGCGCGAGGAGGCGCACGCGGTCGACACCGCGCACGACGGCGAGGCGGCGCTGGAGCGGCTCGCGGTCAACGACTACGACGTGGTCGTGCTCGACCGCGACCTGCCGAGGGTGCACGGTGACGACGTCTGCCGGGAGCTGGTCGCCTCGGAGTCGGACGCGCGGGTGCTGATGCTCACCGCCGCGGCGGAGATCGGCGACCGGGTGGCGGGGCTCTCGCTGGGCGCGGACGACTACCTGGCCAAGCCGTTCGCCTTCCCCGAGCTGGCCGCCCGGGTCCAGGCGCTGGGGCGGCGCGCCAGGCCGGCCGTGCCGCCGGTGCTGTGCCGGGCCGGGATCACCCTCGACCCCGCGCGCCGGGAGGTGTTCCGCGACGGGCGGTACGTGCCGCTGTCGAAGAAGGAGTTCGCCGTCCTGGCGGAGCTGCTCCGCGCCGACGGGGCCGTCGTCTCCGCCGAGCAGCTGCTGGAGAAGGCATGGGACGAGAACGCCGACCCGTTCACCGGGGTGGTGCGGCTGACCGTCCTCAAGCTGCGCCGCAAGCTCGGCGAGCCGCCGGTCGTGCGGACCGTGCCGGGCGCGGGGTACCGGATCGCATGAGCGCCCGTGCCCCCCGCCCGCCGCGCCGCCGGCCGCTCACCCTGCGCGCCCGGCTCACCCTCGTGTACGGCACGCTGTTCCTCCTCGCCGGACTGACCCTGCTCGGCGTCACCTACCTGCTGTTCGACCAGCGGCTGTCGGCCTCCTTCGCCCGCAGCGGGCTCCAGCAGGAACCCGGCACCCTGCCGCGTAAGGTCGTCATCCTCAACCGGAACGGCGACGTGCTCATGGGCCCCGAGGCGGAGCGGGTGCTGGCCGAGCAGGAGGAGCGGCTGCGCGAGGCGGCGGCCACCTCGATGCTCACCCAGGGCGCGGTCGCGCTGGCCGTGGTCGGGGCCGCAGCGGTGGGGCTCGGCTGGGTGGTGGCGGGACGGGTGCTCGCCCCGCTGCACCGGGTGACCGAGACGGCGCGGCGGATCGCCGCCGCCCCGGTCGCCGACCACGGCCTGCGCGAGCGGATCGCGCTGGACGGGCCGCCGGACGAGGTGAAGGAACTCGCCGACACCTTCGACACCATGGTCGAGCGGCTGGACCGCTCCTTCGACGGTCAGCGTCGCTTCGTCGCCAACGCCTCGCACGAGTTGCGGACCCCGCTGACGCTGAACCGGGCCCTGGTCGAGCTGGCCATGCACCGGAAGACGGCCTCGCCCGACGTCAAGCGGCTCGGTGAGAGCCTGCTGGAGATCAACGCCCGGCACGAGCGGCTCATCTCCGGGCTGCTGCTGCTGGCCCGCTCCGAGCACGAGATCACCGACCGGTCGCCGGTGGACCTGGCGGACGTGGTCGCGCACGTGGTCGCGCAGACCTCCGCGGAGGCCGGGCAGGCGGGGGTCGCCGTGCGGGAGGAGGCCGGGCCCGCGCCCACCCGCGGGGACGCGCTGCTGCTGGAGCGGCTGGTGCACAACCTGGTGGAGAACGGCATCCGGCACAACGTCGGCGACGGCACCGGCTGGGTGCGGGTCACCAGCCGTACGGTGGCCGGCGGGCGGGTCGAGGTGGAGGTGAGCAACACCGGGCCCGCCGTGCCGCCCTACGACATCCCGCCGCTCTTCAAGCCCTTCCGCCGTCTCGGCGCCGAGCGGGTGGTCACGGGCCGGAGCACGGGCCTCGGGCTGTCGATCGTCAGGTCCGTGGCCGTCGCCCACGGCGGTGACGTCACCGCCCGCCCGCGGGAGGGCGGCGGCCTGGTCGTGACGGCCTCCCTCCCGGGCGCCGGGGAGGCCGTGCCGTGAAGGGCGCGCCCGCCGGATCGCCGGGGCCTGCTCACCGGTGCTGCCAGACCTCCTCTCCCGGTCCCGCGCCGGCGTCCCGGCGGTCCGCGCCGAGGGACGGAGGGCCGCCGGAGGAGTCGTCGAGCGGGGAGGGCCCCCCGTCCCGCGGCAGGCCCAGGGCGTCCAGGATCATCGGGTAGGAGCGGATGAACTCCCGCTGCCAGTACGGCCAGCTGTGGGTGCCGTCCTTGTAGAGGTGCACCGTCGGCTTGATCCCGTGCAGGCGGAGCCTGGCGACCAGGTCCTTGGTGGTGTAGGCCGAGACCGGTTCGCTCAGGTGCGCGGGGGACCAGGGGGTGCCGGGCGGGTCGAGCTCGCCCGGGAGGCTGGTGGTGCCGCTGGAGATGTAGACGCCCACGCCCTTGAGGTTCCCGGCGTGCGCGGCGGGGTCGTTGGCCTTCCAGACGGTCCGGTTCCTGACCGGGTCGCCCCACAGCGCCTTCGGGTCCGCCCCCTCGGCGGCCTGGGCGTTCATGATGAGGTCCGGGATGCCCGGCAGGCGGGTGGACATGACGCCGCTGTAGGCGCCGACGAAACGGAACATCCCGCGGTGCCTGGCGGCGTACTTCATCGCGCCGTAGGCGCCCATGGACAGGCCCGCCACCGCCCGGCGGGTCCCGGCGCGGTAGCCGGTCTCCAGCAGTCGGCGCAGCTCCTTCAGATGGAAGGTCTCCCAGCGGGGCGGGCCGCCCCTGCCGCCGTTGTACCAGTCGCTGTAGTTCCCGGCACGCCCGGCCTCGGGCATCACGACGATCGCGTCCAGATCCTCGGTGATCTCCGCGATCCCGGTCATCCGGGTCCAGGAGGTGTAGTCGTCCGCGCCGCCGTGCAGCAGGTAGAGCACCGGCCAGGTGCGGTCGGCGTTCTTCGACCAGCCCCGGGGGACGAGCACCCGGACCGGGAGCCGGGCGTCCACCGCCGGGGACGAGATCGTCAGGTCCACCATGCGCAGGCCGAACCAGCGCTCCTTCACCACGCGCGCCTTACCGGGCAGCGCCGCCGGCCAGGGACCCGACGGGCTCCTGCCGGTCTTCGCGGAGGCCGGCTTCCTGGCGGGTCCCGCCGGGGCGCTCGGGGACGCGCCGGGTCTCGCGGCGCCGGGGGAGGCGCTGGGTGTGGCGCCCGGCTCCGCCGCCGGAGCCGTCCGCGCGTGCGCGGCCACCGGCGGGCCGCCGAGGAGCAGCAGGGCCGACAGTGAGATGGGCAGCGAGACCTGGAGAGCCGGGAATCCGCGTCGGGCAGGGCGCATCGTCTAACCTCCACCGGCCCGGAGGCGTGAGGGCCGTGGCAGGCGACCCTAGGCCCGGTCGCGGGACGCCGATATGGCCGGCCGCAACGGAAACGCCGGGCCCGCTTGAGGCCCGGCGACAAAGCCCGCCGGGCCCGGCCCGCCCCGCGGGGCCGTTGTCACGGCCATGACAAAACGCCCTGGTGGATTGTGGGCCGCCAGGACTCCCCCGCGCAGGCCCCCCTGGGTAAGTTGGCCGATCACCTCGGCCGTTCTTGGGAGTCGCCCCGTGGATCTGCTCGGTGAAGACGACATCCGCCGCTTCCTTTCGGAACGCATCGCCGCCCGGTGCCGCCTGCCCCTCGCCGACGTCGACCCCGACCGTCCGCTGGAGGAGTTCGGGCTCTCGTCGCGCGACGCGGTGGCCGTGGCGGGGGAGCTGGAGGCGCTGCTCGGCAGGGGACTGGGCCCGACGCTGGTCTGGGAGCACCCGACGATCGACCGCCTCGCCCGGGCGCTCGCCGCGCAGGCCGTACGGCCGGCCGCCGGGGCCGCGGCCGGGCCGGTGGATCCGCAGGCCGTACGGCCTGCGGCGGGCGAGCCGGTCGCGGTGGTCGGCGTCGGCTGCCGCCTGCCCGGCTCCGTCCGCGGCCCGGAGGACTTCTGGCGGCTGCTCATGGCGGGCGGCGACGCGGTGGGCGAGGTCCCCGAGGGCCGGTGGGAGGCCTTCGGCGACGGCTCGGCGCGCACCGCCGAGGCGCTGGCCGCCACCACCCGGCACGGCGGCTTCCTCGATGACGTGGCCGCCTTCGACGCCGACTTCTTCGGGATCGTCCCCGGCGAGGCCGAGACCATGGACCCGCAGCAGCGGATGCTGCTGGAGACGGCCTGGGAGGCGCTGGAGCACGCCGGGATCGCGCCGCGCTCGCTGCGCGGCAGCCGTACCGGGGCGTTCGTCGGCATCTCCGGCAACGAGTACGCCCACCTGACCACCGCCGACGTCTCCCGGGTGGACGCCTGGACGGCGACCGGGGCGGCCTTCAGCATCGCCGCGAACCGGCTGTCCTACGTGCTCGACCTGCGAGGGCCCAGCCTCGCGGTGGACACGGCCTGCTCCTCGTCGCTGGTGGCCGTGGACCTGGCGGTGCGGAGCCTGCGGGCGGGGGAGAGCGACCTGGCGCTGGCGGCCGGGGTGAACCTGCTGCTCTCGCCGGTGGTCACGATGGCCTTCGACCGGGGCGGCGGGACCGCGCCCGACGGCCGGTGCAAGGCGTTCGACGCGGCGGCCGACGGCATGGTCCGCGCCGAGGGCTGCGGCGTGGTGGTGCTCAAGCGGCTGTCCGACGCGCTGCGCGACGGGGACCGGGTGCTCGCCGTCGTCCGCGCCACGGCGGTGAACCAGGACGGCCGCTCCAACGGCCTGGTCGCGCCCAACCCGGAGGCGCAGGAGGGGCTGCTGCGCGCCGCCTACGCGGGGCTGGAGCCGCCGGACTACATCGAGGCGCACGGGACCGGCACCTTCCTGGGCGACCCGATCGAGGCGCGGGCGATCGACGCGGCCCTGCCCGAGGGCCACCGCGTCCTGCTCGGCTCGGCCAAGAGCAACCTCGGCCACCTGGAGGCCGCCGCCGGGATCACCGGCCTGATCAAGACCGTCCTCGCCCTGCACCACGGCGTGATCCCGCCCAGCGTGCACTTCGAGCGGCCCAACCCGCACATCCCCTGGGACCGCCTGCGGGTCGTCACCGCCCCGACCCCCTGGCCGGACCGGCCGGGCGCGCGCCCCCGGGCGGGTGTCTCCTCCTTCGGCTTCGGCGGCACCAACGCGCACGTGGTGCTCGACGCCGCTCCCCGCACCGCGCCGCCGGAGGTCCCGCCGGGGGCGTCGGCGGGGGCACCGGAGGTGTCGCGGGACGTGTCCTCGGAGGGCCCGCCGGACGTGCCGCCGGAGGCGCGGGCCGGCCGCGGCGCGCGGGTGTTCCTGCTCACGGACGTCTCGGCCGACCGGGTGCGGGAGTACGCCGGGGTGCTCGCGGACCGGATCGCCGCGGACGGCCCGCGGAACCTGGACGACGTCGCCCGCACGCTCGCCCGGCGCGCCGGGCGGGGGCGCGTCGGCGCCGCCGTGGTGGCCGAGGACGCCGCCGGGCTGGTCGCCGGGCTGCGCGCCGTACGGGAGGGCCGGGCCGCGACCGGCACGGCGGGCCCGGTGCCGGGTGCGGCCCCGGGCACGGCGGCGCGCAGGGGGGCGGGCACGGCGGTGGGCACGGCGGCGGGGGCGGTCTCGGCGGCGGCCGGGACGGCGGCGGGCGGCGGGGCGGGCGCGGTGGCGGTGGGCACCGCGGCGGCGGGGCGGGGCCCGGTCTGGGTGTTCGGCGGGTACGGCGCGCAGTGGGCCGGGATGGGCGCCCGCCTCTACGCCCGGGAGCCGGTCTTCGCCCGGGCGGTCGACGAGATGGACCCGCTCTTCCGCGCGGAGGCGGGCATCCCGCTGCGGGAGACCGTCGCCGGGGGCCGGGATCCCGGAGGCGTGGCCACCGCACAGCCGCTGATCTTCGCGCTCCAGGCGGCGCTGGCCCGGCTCTGGACCTCCCACGGCGTGCGGCCCGCCGCCGTGGTCGGGCACTCGATGGGCGAGGTCGCCGCCGCCCTGGTCGCGGGCGGGATCGGCCTGGCCGACGCGGTCCGGGTGATCTGCCGCCGGGCCCGGCTGCTCGGCACGCTCGGCGGCGGCGGCGCCATGGCCGTGCTGGAGGTGAGCGCCGGGGAGGTCCCGGACGACCTGCACGTGGCGGTCCACTCCTCGCCCCGGCAGTGCGTCGTCACCGGCGACCCCGACCGGGTCGCGGCCTTCGCCGCGGAGGTGGAGTCGCGCGGCCTGCTCTCCCGGCTGCTGACCGCGGAGGGCGCCGGTCACTCGCCCCAGGTCAAGCCGCTCCTGCCGAGGCTCCGCGCGGAGCTCGCCGGGATCGGGGGCGGCAGGCCGGAGATCCCGTTCTACTCGACCGTGCTCGACGACCCCCGCGAGGTCCCCGGCTTCGAGCCCGCCTACTGGGCCGCCGGGGTCCGCCGCCCGGTCCGGCTGATGACCGCGCTCCAGGCCGCCGCCGAGGACGGCCACACCGTCTTCACCGAGATCGGCCCGCACCCGGTCCTGGCCGCGGCCCTGCGCGACACCCTGCCGGAGGGCGCGGTGGTCACGCACTCGCTGCGCCGCGGCCACGACGAGGAGTTCGCCGCCCAGCTGGCGGCCGTCGCGGTGGCGCTGCCCTCCCCGGCGCTCGCCCCGTACGGCGCGCTCACCGATCTCCCCCTGCCGCCGTGGCGGCACCGGCGCCACTGGGTCCCCGCACCCCGCGGCGCCGTCCCGCCGGCCGGAGCCCACCCGCTGCTCGGCACGCACGTCGAGAGCCCCGCCGGGCACGTGTGGACCACCCGCGTCGACGACCTCGCCGACGCCCCCTGGCGGCTGGATCCCGCCACCTGGAGACCGCACGGACTGCCGGTCCTGCCGCTGGCCGCGGTGGCCGCCCTCGCCCAGGCGGCGGCGTTCGAGGTCTGGGGCCGGGCCGAGCTGGCCGACATCACCCTGGACGGCCTGCTGCCGCTGCCCGCCACGGTCGTCACCACCGTCACCCCGTCCGGCGAGGTGGAGATCGACGCCAGGAACGCCGCGGGGACCTGGGTCCGGTACGGCACCGCGACCGTCGTCACCGACGCGCCCCCGGCCGGGGCGGTCCCGAGCCCGGCGGAGCTGGCCGCGCGGCTGACCGGCGGGGCGGCCGCCCGGACGGCGGGTACGGAGGACGGAGCGGCCGCGGGAGACGGAACGGGAGCGGCCGGGCCGGTGCCGGTGCCGGTCGCGGTCGGGTACCTCGGCGCGGACGGCACGCCCGAGCGGGTGCGGACCCGGCGGATCCCGGCCGCCGCCGTGCCGGTCCCGCTCGCGACCAAGCTGGTCGGCCGCGTCTGGACGGAGACCCCGGCGCCCACCGCGACGGTCTCCGGGCCCGCGGCCGCCGGGAGCGGGGCCGGGGGAACCCCGGCGTCCGGGAACGGTGCCGCCGGGGTCGCCGCCCCGGTACCGGCCGGCGCCGGGGCGGGCGCGGGACGGTCCTGGCTGATCGTCGCGCGCGCCGGGGACGGCCGGGCCGGGGACCTCGCCGGCGGCGTGGCCGCGGCCGGGCACACCGTGCGCCGCACCGCCCTGCCCCGGACCTCTCCGGCGGACCCGCGCCCCGGGCCCGTCCCGGCGCCGCGTCCGGCGCCCCTCGCCGCCCGCCCCGGCACGGTCCCGCCGGTCCCCGGCACGCCCGCGCCGGACGCCCCGCAGGCCCGGACCGCCGGCGACGGGGCCGCGGTGCCGCTCCCCGGCGGTCCGCCGCCCGACGAGACCGTGGTGCTGGTCCCGGCCGGGCTGGATCCGGCGGGGGCGGAGGCGCTGGTCCTCGCCGTCACCCGGCTCGTCCGCGACCTCGCCGGGACCGGGACACGGCTGCGGCTGGCCGCCGAGCGGGCGCAGGCCGTACTCCCCGGGGAGCGCCCGGACCCCGGCGCCGCCGCGCTGCGCGGCCTGGTGCGGGTGCTGGCCTTCGAGCATCCGGGTCTGCGCGCCTGCCTGGTCGACACCGACGGCCCCGCCGCGCTCCTGGCGGAGCTGACCGGCGAGGCGGCCCTCGCGGACGCCCTCCCCGGCACTCCCTCCGGAGCCCTCCCCGGTGCACTCCCCGACGACGAGGTCGCCTGGCGCGACGGCGTCCGCCGCGCGGCCCGCCTGGCCGCCCTGCCGCTCGGCGGGTTCCCGCTCCCCGGCACGGGCGCGCCGGTCGTCCGGCGCGGCGGGAGCTATCTGATCACCGGCGGGTACGGCGGGCTGGGCCTGGTGGTGGCCCGGTGGCTGGCCGAGCGGGGAGCCGGGCGGATCGTGCTCGGCGGCCGGTCCGGGCCGTCCCCGGAGGGGGACGAGGTGATCGAGGAGCTGCGGGACCTCGGCGCGGACGTCCGGGTGGTGACCGGCGACCTGGCCGAGCCCGGGACGGCGCGGCGGCTGGTGGAGACGGCCGTCGCGGGCGGCCTGCGGCTGCGCGGCGTGGTGCACGCGGCGGGCGTGCTGGACGACCGGCTGGTCACCGACGTCGGCGCCGGGGACCTGCACCGGGTCTGGTCGGCCAAGGTCCACGGCGGCCTGGCGCTGCACGAGGCGACCCGGGACGGCGACCTGGACTGGTGGGTGGCGTTCTCGTCGGCCGCGGCGCTGCTCGGCTCGCCGGGCCAGGCCGCCTACGCGGCGGCGAACGCCTGGCTGGACGCGCTCTGCGAGCTGCGCAGGGCGGAGGGGCTGCCCGGCACGGCGATCGACTGGGGCACGTGGGCCGAGGTCGGCGGGGCGGGCCGGGCGGCTCTGCCCGCCGTGGCGCCCATCACCCCCGGCGAGGGAGTCGAGGCGCTGGAGGCCCTGCTCCGCCGGGACGTGCCGGCCGCCGGGGTGGTCCGCCTGGACGCGGCCGCGGCGGTGGCGGCCTTCCCCGCCATCGTGCGCATGCCGTACTTCGCGGAGCTGGCCGGGGCGGCGGGCGGAGCGCGGGCCGGGGCCGGGGACGGGTGGCCGGGGGTGGAGGCGCTGGGCGGGCTGGGCCCGGACGAGGCGCTGGCGGCGGTCGCGGCCAGGGTCGCCGAGCGCACGGCCGCCGTGCTGGGCTTCGAGCCGGGCCTGCTCCAGGAGGGCACGGTGCTGACCGAGGCGGGGCTCGACTCGCTGGCGGCCACGCGGGTGCGCGGGGCGATCGAGCACGACTTCGGGGTGGTGGTCCCGGCGGCCCCGCTGCTGAGGGGTGCGACGCTCGGGGACCTCGCCGCGGCCGTCGCCGCCGGGCTGGGCATCCGCGGCGGCGCGGACCGGGCGGCCGGGACCGCGGGCCGTACGGCGGGCGGGGTGGAGCGGGCGCCCGGAGGGGAGCGGGCGGCCGGGGCGCGGACCCGCCCGCTCGGGCCCAGGGACGCGGCGGAGCGCAGGGTGGTGGCCGTGCTCGCCCGGGTCCTGGGCCGCGAGCCCGGGGTGGACGAGGAGATCCCCGCCGAGGCCCTGCCCGCCGTGCTCGCCGGGCTGGGCGGGCCGCCGGTCGTGGAGGGGGCGCTGACCGGGGCGCTGCTGGCCGACTTCGTCCGGCGGGCCGACGAGGAGGAGGCGGCCAGGGGCGTGGTCCGCCCCCTCACCCCGGCGGCCCGGGCCTACCTGGCCGCCCGCCGTACCGGAGGGCCCGCGGACGCGGCCGGTCGCGACGGCGCCGGGGCGCCGGCGGGCGGGACCCGGGACGGCGCCGCCGGGGCGCCGGAGGCTGGGCTCAGGGACGGGGTCGCCGGGGCGCCCGGGGGCGCGCCGCTGTTCCTGGCGCACCCGGCGGGCGGGACCACGGGCGTCTACGCGCAGCTGGCGGCGCTGCTCGGCGCCGACCGGGTGGTGTTCGGGCTGGAGCGGCCGGCGGAACCGGGGCGCGCCGCACCGGGGGAGGCCGTGCCGGGGAGCGCGGAACCGGGGAGTGCCGCACCGGAGGGCGCGGCACCCGGGCGGGCGGGGGCGGCGGGGGCGGAGCACGGCGTGGCGGAGCGGGCCGCCCGCTACGTGGCGGAGATCCGGAAGGTGCAGCCGGAGGGGCCGTACCGGCTGGGCGGCTGGTCCTTCGGCGGCGTCCTCGCCTTCGAGATCGCCCGGCGGCTCGGCGCGGAGGACGTGGAGCTGGTGGCGATGATCGACTCCGGCCTGCCGGACGAGAGGGCGCCGGAGGAGCGGGCCCGGATCACCGCCCGCAGGTACGCCGACTTCGCCGCCTACCTGCGCGAGACGTACGGCGTCGCGGTCGAGCTCGGCTACGGTGAGCTGGCCGCCCTGGACGAGGCCGGGCAGCTCGCCCTCACCGAGGAGCGCGTGGCCGCCTCGGGGGTGGCCGACCTGCTGGGCGAGGCGATCCTGCGCCACCAGGTCACCTCGCACGCCGACACCCGCGCGCTGGAGGGCTACCGGGCGGGGACCTTCACCGGCCGGGTGGTGCTCTACCGCTCCACCGAGCCGACCCCGTGGGCGGTCGAGGACGTCCGCTACGCCCACACCGGCGACCCCGCCCGGGGGTTCGGCCCCTACAGCCCGGGGCTGGAGATCGTCACCGTCCCCGGCTCGCACCACCTCAACCTGCTCGACCCGCCCCACGTGGAAGTCATCGCCGCTCACCTTGGAGGCCAGCTATGACCCTCGCACAGGCCGTCGTCGACGGCGCCGACCCCGAAGAGCTCGCCCGGCTGGAGCTTCCCACCGCCTTCCGCGCCGCCTACACCCGCAAGGAGCAGGTCGGCATGTTCGGCCGCGTCCCGCACGGCACCGACGGGGTGGACAAGGACATCACGCGGTCCGTCCACGTCGGCGAGGTGCCGATGCCGGAGCTCGCCCCCGACGAGGTGCTGATCGCCGTCATGGCGAGCGCGATCAACTTCAACACCGTGTGGACGGCCATGTTCGAGCCGATCCCCACCTTCGCCTTCCTGGAGCGGTTCGGGCGCACCGACCCCCGGCACGACCGGGACTTCCACGTGCTCGGCTCGGACGCCTCCGGCGTGGTCGTCCGGATGGGGGCGGCGGTGCGGCACTGGCGGATCGGGGACCGGGTCGTCGTCTCGCCCGCCTACGTGGACGCGCAGGACCCGGTCACCCACGCCGACTCGATGCTCGGCGAGGACCTGCGCGCCTGGGGCTTCGAGACGAACTACGGCGGGCTGGCCGAGTTCGCCGTGGTCAAGGCCACCCAGCTGCTGCCCAAGCCCAGGCACCTGAGCTGGGAGGAGGCCGCCTGCAACATGCTGTGCGCCTCCACCGCGTACCGGATGCTCGTCAGCCCCCGCGGCGCCCGCATGAAGCAGGGCGACGTGGTGCTCGTCTGGGGCGCCACCGGCGGTCTCGGCGCGTACGGCGTGCAGCTGGTCAGGAACGGCGGCGGCATCCCGGTCGGCGTGGTCGGCTCCCCGGCCAAGGCCGAGCTGCTGCGCCGGATGGGCTGCGAGCACGTCGTGGACCGCTCGCAGTTCGAGCACCTCGGTGACGAGAAGGCCTGGCGGGCCTTCGGCGCGGAGGTGCGCCGCCAGGCGGGCGAGGACCCGCACATCGTCTTCGAGCACACCGGCAAGGACACCTTCGGCGCGTCCGTCTACGTCGCCCGACGCGGCGGATCCGTCGTCACCTGCGGCTCCTCCAGCGGGTACGCGCACACCTACGACAACCGGCACCTGTGGATGAAGCTGAAGAGCATCATCGGCTCGCACGGCGCGAACTACCAGGAGTGCCGCGAGGTCAACCGGCTGCTCGCGCTCGGCATGCTGCAGCCCACCCTCTCGGCGGTCTACCCGCTGGAGCGGACCGGCCAGGCGGCCCGCGCGGTGCAGCTCAACCGGCACGTCGGCAAGGTCGGCGTGCTCGGCCTGGCCCCCGCCGAGGACCTCGGCATCGAGGACCACGCGCTCCGCGAGCGCATCGGCGAGGACCGCATCAGGATGTTCCGGAGCTGACCCGCCGGAGCGGGCCGGACCGCGGGGCCCGGAGGGCCGGGCCGCGCCGGAGGTCAGGCCGTGCCGAACCCGGTGGTGGCCTGGCGGGCGCGCAGGACGATCTCCAGCTCGAACCTGACGTCGGGGTCGGAGAGCTGGTCGCCGTAGAGCTCCTCCAGCTGCCGGAGCCGGTAGCGCACGGTCTGCGGGTGCACGTGGAGCCGGGTGGCGACCTCCCCGGCGCCGCGGCCGTGGCGCAGCCACGCCAGCAGCGTCTCGGCCAGCCGGTCCTGCTGGCTGGGACGCAGGTGGGCCAGGGGCGCGAGCCGCACCTCGGCGAGGGCGTCGATCAGCTCCTCGTCCTTGAACACGACGAGGGCTGCCATGTGGTCGGAGCAGCGGATCAGGTTCCTGCTGCCGGACAGCACGCCGCGCCGGCCCAGCTCCAGCGCCTCCCGGGCCCAGCGGAGCGAGGTCGCGGCGGCGTCGACCGGCACGGCCGGGCCGATCGCGGCCTTCCAGCCGCGCAGCCCGGCCTCCAGGGCCTGCGCCTGGCCGGGGCCGTTGGGGTCGGGCACGAGGAGGCAGGGGTTGGGCCGGTCGAGCCCGGCCAGCACGTCCGGCGGGAGCGACGGCGGGCGGTAGCCGCCGCACTGCTCGTCCAGGGCGACCCCGGCGACGGTCCTGGGCAGCCGCCAGCCGGCGGCCTTGGCCAGGTCGGCGACGGCCTCGGGGGCGGCGGGCGGCCTGCTGAGCAGCAGGTTCAGCAGGCGCTGCCGGCGGCGTTCCATCTCTCCGGCCACCCGCGCCCTGGCCTCGTCGAACCCCTCGGCGGCGGCGTCGGCGATCTGGTCCAGGTAGACGAAGATGGCCTCGCCCAGGTCGTAGAGCTGCTGCGGGGTGAGGCCGAGCTGCTCGGCCTGCTCGGTCAGGCGCCGCCAGGCCACCCGCGCGCCCAGCCGCAGCGCGGTCTGCAGCGGGTCGAGGTTGCGGCCCTCGTTGGCCTCGCCGCGCCCGATCGTGCGGAACACGTCGGCCTCCAGCGGTCTGCTGGGGGTCTCGATCCGGTCGACGAACTGGCGCAGCGCCTCGTCGACGGCCAGCCGTACCGCCTTGACGTACATGGTGTCGGACGGCCGGGCGTACTCGGGGATGCGCAGGGTGATCTCGCCGATCACCTGTTCGGCGACCTGGGACAGGCCGGGCCGGAGCCGCCGGGCGACCTCTGCCGGGGTGGATCTCCAGAGCCGCTGGTCGGCCGTGTCGTGTGGTCTGACCCGGCGGCCGCCCAGTCCCTTGACCGTGATTCTCGCGTGTTCCTTCGTCGCCACAGACCCTCCCGTCGGAGTGCGCCTCATGTTCTGACGTGACAAACGCTTGTCAGTAAGCAAACGCTTGTTACTGTGGCGCGTGCAACACCTGAAGCATCCGGCGGGAAGGATTGAGACCTATCCGAGATAGGCGGCGAACTCGTCCAGGGAGATGAGGCCGTCGCCGTCGTTGTCCATCCGGCGGATCGCCGCGGCCGCGGCCTCGGGGGTGAGGGGCTGGCCGAGCACCTCCATCAGGCGCGACAGCTCGGTGACCGAGATCAGGCCGTCGCCGTCGACGTCGACCATGCTGAACGTGAGCGCGTAGTCGTTGGCCATGGGATCCGCCTTCCGGGCGCGGAGGAATCAGACGGCATGCACCTTAGCGTCATATCTCCACCGCACCCGGAGGGGCCTCGCACGGCGACGTGCGCCCGCGCCGCGCCGGAAGACGCCGAGGCCGTACGGCACCGCACCCGGCGGCGCCGTACGGCCTCCCGGCGGAGAGGTCCCGCGGCCCCTACAGCACCGCGCCGGAGCCCTCGCGGGGCCGGGCGGTGCGCTTCTTCTGCTTGGGCTGCGGCGGCGGCGCCTGGTTGCGCTTCTCGAAGACGATCGCCAGCGGCGTCGCCACGAACGCCGACGAGAGCGTGCCGACGATGATGCCGATCAGCAGCGCCACCGCGAAGTCGTTGAGCGAGGAGCCGCCCAGCACGGCCAGCGCGGCCAGGATGAACAGCGCGCCCAGACCGGTGTTCACCGTGCGCGGCACGGTCTGCAGGACCGCGGCGTTGGCGATCGTGGCGAACTCCGCCTTGCGCTGCTCGCCCCACATCTCGCGGACCCGGTCGAAGACCACGACCTTGTCGTTGACCGAGTAACCGATCACGGTCAGCATCGCCGCCAGGAACACCCCGTCGACCGGCTTGCTCGTCCACGCGAACACGCCGACCACGACCGCCACGTCGACGGCCAGCGTCAGCACGGCCGCCAGGCCGAAGGTCCAGCGGAACCGGAACGCCAGGTAGGCCAGCTGCGCGGCGAGCGCGACGGCCAGCGCGATCAGGGCGTTGCGGCGCAGCTCCTCGCCCATGCTCGGGCCGATGAGCTCGTCGCGGATCTTGTCCGCCTGCCCGGCCCCGCGCTCCAGCGCCGTCTCGATCCGGGTCACCTCGGCGTTGCCGATCTGGCCGGTCCGCACGGAGATGTCCTTGCCGGAGGTCTGCACGACCGCGTTGGGGAACCCGGCCTCGGCGACCAGGTCACGCGCGGCGTCGGCGCTGATCGGCTTGGTGGTGGAGAACTCGATGATCCGGCCGCCGGTGAACTCCACGCCGAAGTTCAGCCCGCCGCGCACCGCGAGCCCGGACAGGGCCGCGACCGCCACCGCCACGGCGACCACGAGGTAGGTCACGTGCCGGCGCATCAGGTCGGGGCCGTTCTCGTTCAGCCACGTGCGCAGCCGGCCGATGCCGGCCAGACCGGTGATCTTCGGCCGGGCGGAGACGGACCGGCGGTTGACCGCCCACTGGGCGATGACCCGGGTGATGACCATCGCGGTGACCATCGAGGCGAGCACACCGATGGAGAGCGTCACGCCGAAGCCGCGCACCGGCCCGGAGGCCAGGAAGAACAGCAGCCCGGCGGCGAGCAGCGTGGTGATGTTGGAGTCGGCCACCGCGCTCCAGGCGTTGCGGAAGCCCTTCTCCAGCGCCTGCCGGAGCCGGGTCCCGCCGCCGGCCGCCGCGGCCTCCCTGCGGTCGGCCTGCTTCGAGCCCGTCTGCGGCCGGGCGGCGTACTCCTCCCGGGCCCGTTCGAAGACCAGCACGTTGGCGTCGACCGCCATGCCGATCGCGAGCACGAAGCCCGCCAGGCCGGGCAGGGTGAGGGTCGCGCCGAGCGCCACCAGCGCCGCGTAGGAGACGAGCCCGTAGCAGGCCAGCGCGAAGGCGGCGACGAAGCCCACCAGCCGGTAGACGATGATGATGAAGATCGCGGTGAGCGAGACGCCGATGACGGCGGCCTCGGCGCTGGCGGTGATCGCGGCGGCGCCGAGGGTCGGGCCGACGGTCCGCTGCTCGACGACCTCGACCGGGACCGGGAGCGAGCCGCCCTCGATCAGCACGGCCAGCTCCCTGGCCTCCTCGGCGGTGAAGGTCCCGGTGATCTGGGTGGAGTTGCCGGGCAGGCCGACGTTGCAGTTCACGTCCTCGTTCACCTGGGGCGAGACGAGCACCTTGCCGTCGAGCACGATGGCGACCCGCCGCTTGGGGTCGCCGGACGGGTTGCAGGCCGCCTCACCGGTCAGCTTGGGCCACTCCTGGGTGCCCTTGCCGCGGAAGTCGATGGTGACGAACCACCCCCCGCCCGACTGCGGGTCGATGCCGGCCTCGGCGGCGCCGACGTCGTCGCCGCTGAGCCGGGCCGGGCCGATGAGGATCTTCCCGCCGTCCTCGTCGGTGATGACCTGCTCGCCCTTGCCGGGCTTGGTGTTCGCGTCGGCGACCCCGAGGACGGGGTGGATGGTCAGCTGGGCGGTCTTGCCGATGACCTCGGCGGCCTTGGTCGGGTCGAGCACGCCGGGCAGCTCGACGATGATCCGCTGCTCGCCGGAGCGGGCCAGCGTCGGTTCGGCCACGCCCAGCGCGTCGACGCGGCGGCGGAGCACCTCGAGGGTGCGGTCGGTGGTCTCGGCGTCGGCCTTGACCGTCGGGGCGTCCCTGGTCTCCAGGACGATCTGGGTGCCGCCGCGCAGGTCGAGGCCGAGGCGCGGCGTCATCGTCAGGGCTACGTACAGTGATGATGCGATCACGACGAACGCCGCGATCGCGCGTACCAACGGGGCACGCGACATGGAAGCCTCCCCAGGCTCGGAACAGGAGCGGTTCCGCGTACGGCCAGGCACCGGGCGGGCCCGCGGGACCGGCCGCCGGGTACGGCGGGGCCCCGGAGCGGGCGCGGTGGGTCGCCTCGGTGGGCCGGGTACGGCGGAGCACCCCGGGAACGCGGGGTCGGCGGGGTGCCTCAGCCGCCTGTGGAGGGAGGCGCGCGGCCGGACCTGACGAGCAGGGCCGCGAGCGGCCGCGGGTCGTCGTCCCGGGCGGGGCGGACGGCGGTGAACAGGCCGGGCGGCAGGTGCCGGACGGCGGGCGGCGGGGCGGCCGCCGGAGGGCCGCCGCCCGCGCCGGTCCCGGTGAAGGGCGAGGCGACCGCGTGGTAGCGCTCGCCCGCGGGGACCTGGCGGGAGGACGGGTGGTGGTCGGAGGCCGCCTTGGCGACGGCGGGGCCGTACGCACCGCCGAGGCGGTGGACGCGCCCGCCCCGCCGGAGACGAACAGCGGCAGCAGCAGCGCGAGCAGCCAGCCGAAGGGCGCACCGCACCTTCGCTGCCACATGACGACGCCCTCCGGCCGGTTCGGGACCACCTGGTGGTGATTTCCCTCACCATAACGTGTCACCACCGCCCTCACCGGTCATCGGGTCCGGGACACGGACCGCCCGCCGCGGCCCGGCGACGGGCCGCCGGCAGGTCGCCGGGGATCCGCCGGGCCCGGTCATGGAGGCGTAAAAGCGGGGTAGTGCGCCCCTATGCGATCGACCACAACCGCGGACCTGTGGTGGAAGAACGCCGTGGTCTACTGCCTGGACGTCGAGACCTACAAGGACGGCGACGGGGACGGCATCGGCGACTTCCGCGGCCTGAGCCAGCAGATCGACCACCTGGCCCGGCTCGGGGTGACCTGCATCTGGCTGATGCCGTTCTTCCCGACCCCCGGCCGTGACGACGGCTACGACATCACCGACTTCTACTCCGTGGACCCCCGGCTGGGCACCCTGGGCGACTTCGTGGAGTTCATGCGGACCGCCCGGGACCGGGGCATCCGGGTCATCGCCGACCTGGTGGTCAACCACACCTCCGACGAGCACCCCTGGTTCACCGAGGCCCGCTCCAGCCGGGACTCCCCCAAGCGCGACTGGTACGTCTGGTGCGACGACCCCGACCCCGTCGACCCCGAGGCCCTGGTCTTCCCCGGGGTGGAGGACACCGTCTGGACCTTCGACGAGGGCAGTGGCCAGTACTACCTGCACAAGTTCCACCGCTTCCAGCCGGACCTGAACATGGACAACCCCGAGGTCCGCGACGAGATCACCCGCATCCTCGGCTTCTGGATGGAGCTCGGCCTGTCCGGCTTCCGGGTGGACGCGGTGCCGTTCCTGCTGGAGGGGCTGGGCGGCGACCCGCACTCCTTCCTCGCCGACCTGCGGGCCTTCCTGAACCGCCGCGACGGCAGCGCGATCCTGCTGGGCGAGGTCAACCTGCCGTATCCGGAGCTGATGAAGTACTTCGGCGACGGCAACGGCGACGAGGTCACCATGTGCTTCGACTTCGTCGGCATGCAGCGCTTCCACCTGTCGATGGCCCGGCGCGACCCCGCGCCGCTGGCGCAGGCGCTGCGGGAGCGGCCGAAGCCGCCGAAGGACTGCCAGTGGGCCTCCTTCGTCCGCAACCACGACGAGCTGACCCTCGACAAGCTCACCGACGCCGAGCGCCAGGAGGTCTTCGACGCCTTCGGGCCGGACAAGGACATGCAGATCTTCGGCCGGGGCCTGCGCCGCCGGCTGCCCCCGATGCTCGGCGGCGACCTGCGCCGGCTCAAGCTGGCCTACAGCGTGCTGTTCTCGCTGCCCGGCACGCCGGTGCTCTTCTACGGCGAGGAGATCGGGCTGGGGGAGAACCTGGCGGCCGAGGGCCGCATGGCCGTGCGGGTGCCGATGCAGTGGGCGCCGAGCGGCGGCTTCTCCCGGGGCGAGGTCCGCACCCCGGTGCCCCCGGTGACCGGCGAGTACGGCCCGCGCAACGTCAACGTCGACGCCCAGCGCCGCGACCCGGACTCGCTGCTGCGCTGGGTGACGATGCTGATCGAGCGCTACCGGGAGTCGCCGGAGCTGGCCTGGGGCGAATACCGCGTACTGGACGCCGGTGACGAGGCCGTGCTCGCCCACCGGGCCGACGCCGAGGGCGGCACCGTGGTCGCCGTGCACAACTTCGCCGACCGCGACGCGGAGGTGGAGCTGCTCCTGGACGACCTCGGCGACCCGTGCGTCCTGGTGGACCTGCTGGTGGACGGCACGCTGGACGTCCCGCCGGACCGGCGGGTGCGCTTCACCCTGGGCCCGTACGGCTGCCGCTGGCTGCGGGTCGCCGAACCCGACGAGCTCCCGGAGGACGCCTCGGCCAAGGGGGCGTGACGCGGCTTTCGGCCCGCCGCCGGAGACGGCCGCAGGAGACCCCGCACCGCCCGGTGCGGGGTCTCCGCATTCCCCCCGTGCGTGGCTAACTTTGTTAGCATAGAGTCGTAGCTAACAAAGTTAGCCATGGAGGAAGCCGTGCTCACCTGGATCCTGGTCGCCGTCGCCGTTCTGCTCGCCGTCCCCGTCGTGAGTCACCTGTGGACCCTGGCCAGGCCGCACGAGGTCGTCACGGAGGTCGAGATCGAGGCCTCTCCCGAAGGGGTCTGGGCGGTGCTGACCGACTTCGCCGCCTACCCGGAGTGGAACCCGTTCATCGTGAGCGCCCGGGGCGAGCCGCGCGTCGGCGCCAGGCTCACCAACCGGATCTCCAACAACGGGAGCACGATGACCTTCGCCCCGGAGGTCCTGGCCGCCGACCCGGGCCGGGAGCTGCGCTGGATCGGCCGCTTCCTGATGCCGGGCATCGTGGACGGCGAGCACTACTTCCGCATCGAGGACCTCGGCGGCGGCCGGGTCCGGCTCGTCCAGGGCGAGACCTTCACCGGCGCGCTCGTGCCCTTCGCGGGCGGCGCCCTGGACGTGGCCGGCGGCTTCGCGGCGATGAACGAGGCGCTGAAGGCGCGGGCCGAGCAGACCGCCGGCGCCCTGCGCTGAGAGGATGCCCCGGTCAGGATCCCGGCCCGCAGGCCGGGATCTCCCCGTTGGAGGCGATTGATGAGCGGTCAGCCGGAACCGAGCCCTCTCACCCCCCGCGCGGCGCAGATCGCGGCGGCCGCGCGGGAGCTGCTGGAGGAGCAGGGGCACGAGGCCCTCACCATGCGGGCCCTGGCCGACCGGCTCGGCATCCGGGCGCCCTCGCTCTACAAGCACTTCCCCGACAAGGCGGCCGTCGAGGCCGCCCTCATCGAGCGCGGCCTCGCCGAGATCGGCGCCATCCTCCACGCGGCCCTGGAGGAGCGGTCCGGGACCGGGGCGATCGGCGCGGTGCTGCGGGCCTACCGGGCCGCCGCGCTCGCCCGCCCCAACCTCTACCGCCTGGCCACCTCCGGCCGGCTGCCGCGCGAGCGCCTCGCCCCCGGCCTGGAGGAGTGGGCGGGCACGCCGTTCTTCCTGGCGGCGGGCGAGCCGTACCTCGCGCAGGCGCTGTGGTCCTTCGCGCACGGCATGGTGATCCTGGAGCTCGACCGCCGCTTCCCCGCGGGGTCCGACCTGGATCGGACCTGGGCCGAGGGCGCCCGCGCCTTCGCCGCCCGCCGGGCCCGCGAGACCTGACCGGGCGTCGGCGGCCTCCCGCCGGTCGCGGCGCCCCGGGGATCACGAGGCTCCGGGGATCACGAGGCCCCGGCGAAGACCGGGATTCCCCTTAACCACGTATGCTACGGGCCGATATTCTCATCGACCCGGTTCCCGTCAGAGAAGGAAGATCACCGTGTACAAGGAGTTCGCGATCGAGGCCGTGGTGTGGCTGATCCCCGTGGTCGTCCTCCTCGCCCTCGCCTGGATGATCACGGCGACGGCCTGATCCACCACCGGGCGCCGCACGCGGCGCCGGAGGGGGAACGACGGGTCGGGAAAGACCTCACACCCCCCGTGACACGGTCGCGTCCCACCACCGGGTGGGGCGCGACCGTTGCGTTTCCCGGCGGTCCCGTCCGGGAGCGCCGGTGGCCGGGCGGTTCCCCGGGCCCCTCCGGGAGCGCCGCGGCCGGGCGCCCGCCCGGCCGCCGGGAGGCGTCCACCCGGGTCCTCACCGCCGGCCGAGGACCGGGAAGTTGCTGCGGATCACCCCCTGCGGGTCGTGCCGGCGCTTGACGCCGCGGAGCCGGGCGAGGGCGTGCGGGGCGAAGGCGGCCGCGGCCGTCTCCCCGGGGGCCAGGAAGGTGTAGGGCTTGCGGCCGCTGACGTAGGGCGCGAGGGCCCGGACGAGGTCGCGCTGCCTGGATTGGACGGCCGCCGCGGCCGCAGGGGTGGACGGGATCCCGAACAGGTAGAGCGCGTAGGGCTCGGTGAGCGGCCCGTGCGGGCTGTCGGAGGGGCGGGCCAGGGCGCCGCCCAGGTGCCGGATCTGCACGCTGAGCAGGGGGTCGACGGGCTCCGCCAGGAGCGTCTTGACGGCGGTGTCGTCCAGGCCGGTGAGCAGCTCGCCGCGTGACCTCCCGGGGCCGGGGGCGGTGGGTTCGGCGGTGATCGAGCCCAGGTCGCCGACCGGCATGGGGGCGCGGCTGTCGGAGATCAGCAGGTCGATCCGGTCCAGCGGGCGCAGCAGCGCCCGCGCCGCGGCGGCGTCGCCCAGGTAGGCGGCGTCGACGGCGACCATCGGCGGCGCCGAGGGGAACTGCAGCAGGTCGGCCCAGACGGTCAGCTCGTCGGGGGCGTCGGCGGTGATCCGCCGGAAGGCGTCGAGGACGTGCGGCGCCTGCTCGGCCGGCCACAGCATGCGGCCGCCGAACAGGGCGGGCGCGGGATGCAGGGCGAACTCGACGGCCGTGACGACGGCGAAGTCGCCGCCGCCGCCGCGCAGCGCCCAGAACAGGTCGGCGTGGGAGTCCGCGGTCACCCGCGCCGGAAGGCCGTCGGCGTCGACGACGTCGAAGGCGGTGACGCTGTCGGCGGCCCAGCCGTACGCGCGGCCGAACCAGCTGAGCCCGCCGCCGAGGGTGTAACCGACCACGCTCACCACCGGTGAGCTGCCCGGCAGCCCGGTCAGGCCGTGCGGTTCCGCCGCGGCCTGCACCCGCCCCCAGGCCGCTCCCGCCCCGACGCGCGCCAGGCGGGCGGCGGGATCCACCGTCACCGCGTCGAGCCGGTCGGTGCGCAGCAGGATCACCCGGTCGAGGCCGCCGGCGGCCTCGCCGGTGGCGCCGTGACCGCTGGGCTGCGCCGACACCGACATGCCGCGGGCACGGGCGTAGCGGACCAGAGCCACCACGTCGTCGGTGCCGGCGGCCTCGACCACCGCCGGCACCGGTTGGCGGACGGCCAGGTTCCACGGCCGCCTGGCCTGCTCGAAGCCGGGGTCGCCGTCCAGCAGCACCCGGCCGCGGACGAGGGAGCGGAGGGCGGTCAGATCACTCATGGTCTTCTCCTGACGGAGGGGGCGGGCGGGGACGGGCACGGTGCGCGGAGCGGGCACCGGGCGCTCGGCGTGCGGCGCGTGCTCGCGTGCGGGCCGGGGGAGGGCGAGCGGTCCCCACTCTCGGCCGGGGCGAGGGGGCCGATCAATGCGCCCCTGTGCAATGATCGTGAAGCCTGGGTTAACGACGGGAGAGCGCCATGCTGGAGCGGCACGAGCTGGAGGCGTTCCTCACCCTCGCGGAGGAGCTGCACTTCGGCCGCACCGCCGAACGCCTGCACGTGTCCACCGCCCGGATCAGCCAGACCATCGCCAAGCTGGAGCGCCGGATCGGAGTCCCGCTGTTCAACCGCACCAGCCGCCGGGTGGAGCCGACCGCGGTGGGACGGCAGCTGTACGGGGAGGTCCGTCCCGCCTGGGACCGGATCACCACCGCGTTCGAGCGGGCGGTCGACGCCGGTCGCGGCCTGACCGGCGTGCTCCGGGTCGCCTTCGTCGGCGCGGCCGGCGGGCAGCTGCTCGCCGGGGCCGCCGAGCTGTTCCGCGGGCGCCATCCCGAATGCGACGTCCGGCTCCGCGAGGCGCAGATGGTCGATCTCATGCCCTGGCTCCGCGACGGTGAGATCGACATCGCCCTGGGCACCCTCCCCATCCACGAGCCCGGCATCGTCACCGGTCGGGTCCTGGTGTCCGAGGCGCGCATGCTCGCCGTCCCCTCCCGGCATCCCTACGCCCGCCGCGAGTCGGTCCGCACGGAGGATCTGGCCGGGGTGAAGCTGCTCCAGCTGCCCGACACCCTCCCCGACTCCCTGCGGGAGGACCGCACCCCGCGCACCACCCCCGCCGGGCGTGCGATCGAGCCCGGCCCCGCGGCCGCCACGTTCAACGAGATGCTCACCCTCGTCGGCGCCGGCCACGGCGTCTTCCCCGTCGGCGCGCAGGCCAGGCGCTACTACGCCCGTCCCGACGTCGTCTACGTCCCCTTCAGCGACGCCCCGCCGCTGCGGTGGGGGCTGCTCTGGCGGGCCGACGGCGCCACCGCCCGCGTGCGCGCCTTCGTCCAGGCCGCCCACGACCTGATCGCCGTCCCGTGAACGGTGTCCCCTCGGGGGCCGGGACGCCCCGTGCCCACGGGCCCGCCGGTGCCGCCCGGCACGGCCGATCCCGCAGGCCGCGGTCACCCGGCGCGGACGGGGCCCGTGCCGGACCCGCGGTCACCCGGCGCGGACGGGGCCCAGGACCCGCCAGAGCCAGATCTGGGAGGCCACCAGCAGGGGGGTGAGGACCAGCGTCGCGGGGGTGAGCAGGGCGAGCGTCGCCGGATCGGCCAGGTTCTCCGCCAGCGGCAGCCGTGACCCCGCCGCCAGGCAGACCAGCACCATCCCGCCCGAGGTCAGCGCGTAGGCCGTACGTCCCGGGGCCGGCGCGTAGGCCGTACGTCCCGGGGTCGGGGCGTGAGCCGTGCGCCCGCCCGCGGCCGCGAAGGGCCGCCGCGCCCGCTCCCGCGGTCCGCCGGAGAGCCGGAGCGCGGCCAGCGCCAGGCCGTGGACGGCGAACAGCGCGGCCAGGGCCACGACCGCCGCGGCCAGCAGCGGCGGCGGTGCCCCCGCGCTCCCCGCGAGCACGAACCCCCAGCTCAGCGCCACCGCCCAGCTCCCCGCGACCACCGCGGCCTCGCACCCGGTCCGCCAGGCGGCCCGGTCCACCCGCCCCCGCAGCCAGATCCCCGCATCCCGCGCCACCCAGCCCAGCAGCAGCACGGTGAACGCGGCGTAGTGCCCGGTGAGCAGCTCCCCCTCCAGCGTGGGGAAGGCCCCGATGAAGAAGCCCACCGCGGCGACCAGCCAGACCTCGTTCGTCAGGAAGAACGGGGTGATCGCATCGAGCACCCGGCCGCGCTCCCCGGGCGAGCGCCCCAGGTACGGCAGGAGCATGCCGATCCCGAAGTCGGCGCCGGAGAGCACGAAGTAACCGGCGGTGAAGAACGCGAGCAGGGCGATTTCCATCGGGGGCTCCTCCTCGGAGAAGGCGGGCGGTCCGGGCACGGGGCGACGGGCAGGTTCAGAACAGGGCGGCCGGGACCGGGGCGCCGGAGCCGGACGGAAGGTCCGGGGCGGCGTCCGGGGCGCCGGGGGAGCCGGCCGGGTCGGGACCCCGGCGGGCGGTGCGGGCCAGCAGCCAGCCGTTGACCGCGAGCAGGACGGCGAACAGCACGGTGAAGGCGGTCAGCGAGAACACCAGCAGCCCCGGTGGCAGGTCGCTCAGGGCCTCCTCGGTCGTCAGCACGCCGTACACGACCCACGGCTGGCGGCCGGCCTCGCGGAAGACCCACCCGGCGAGCACGGCCGCGAACGGCAGCGGGACCGAGGCGACCAGCAGCACGTGCCAGGCGCGCAGCCCGAGGACCGCGCGGGGGAAGAGCGCCAGCACCACGCTGACCAGCGAGACGAGCGCCATCACCGAGAACAGGCCCAGCATCGCCATCCCCGAGCCCCGCACCAGGCCCAGCGGCGGTACGTAGTCGCCTGGGCCGAAGGCCGCCACCGCATCCGCCTGGAGCCGGGCGACGTCGGCCGCGGTGCCGTCGAAGGCGGCGCCCTTGAGCGGCTGCAGGGTCCCGAAGCTCATCTCGCCGAAGGCGACCACGGCCGCCAGCGCGGGCAGGCCGGTGAACACGCCGATCCGCAGCGAGCGGCGGAAGAACTCCCGCTCGGCCGTCCCGCGCCGCAGGTGGTAGGCGCTCACCCCGGCCAGGAAGAACCCGGCGGTCACCAGCGAGGCGGCCATGACGTGCCCGAACGCGGTCAGCGCCGCCGGGTTGGCCAGCACCGCCGCCGCGTCGGTGAGTTTCAGCACGCCGCCGGAGAGCTCGGCGCCCACCGGGTTCTGCATGAAGCCGTTGGCGACGAGCACCCAGTAGGCCGAGGCGTAGGCGGTGAGCGCCACCACCCAGAACACCGCCAGGTGCACCCACCGGTTCAGCCGGTCCCACCCGAAGATCCACAATCCCAGGAAGGTCGACTCGACGAAGAACGCCACGATCGTCTCCATCGCCAGCGACGCCCCGAAGACGTTGCCCGCGACGTGCGAGAGCCCCTTCCACGCCATGCCGAGCTGGAACTCCATCACCAGCCCGGTGACGATGCCCATCGCGTAGTTGACCACGTAGAGCCGTCCCCAGAACCGCGTCATCCGCTCGTGGACGGCCGAGCCGGTCAGCACGGCCCGGGTCTGCACGAGCGCGATCAGCGTGGCCAGGCCCAGGGTGAGGGCGACGAACACGAAGTGCCCCCCGGCGGTGAGGGCGAACTGCAGCCGGGCGAGGTCGAGCGTCTCCATGCTCCTCAGCGTCCCGGCACGGCCGCCGCCGGCGCGTCCTCCCGGGGTGGGCTCCCGCCGTACTCCCCGGGGCGCACCCGCGCCGCCTCCTGCTACGCCGGCCGTACGCCTGCGCCCGGCCGCCGGACGCCGTACCGCAGCGCCGTGTCCGGCCCGCACGCCGACGGCCGGGGCCGTCGCCCCTGAAGGGCCGTCTCCCCCGTGAGAGGGAGACGGCGGATCGCTCCCGTCGGCGATGCCCCCGGAGCCGGGGAAGACCAGCATTGACGGCGTAGCCGATCCGCTGAGGAGTCCCCGAATGAACCCCCGCCTCCCCTTCGTCGCAGCGCCCCTGCTCGTCCTGGCCTACGGAGTGATCCGGATCCTGGACGGGCTCGACGGCAGCCGGGGCCCCGGCCCGGCCTGGACCACCGGCCACCTCGCCTTCCTCGCGGCCCTGGCCCTGTTCGTCCCCACCTTCCTGCGGATGCGCCGGATGGCGGGGCGGGACGCCGCCGCCACCGCGAGCGCCGCGGCGGGCATCGCCGGCATCGCGGCGATGGCCGCGCAGTTCGCCATCGACGTGGTGATCGGCTTCCTCGCCGCCGACCACGCCGCCATGAGCGTGCTGTTCGACCGCGTCCAGGCCGTCCCCGGCGTCTCGCTCGTCGTCTACGACGGCGGCCCGCTGCTCTTCTTCGCCGGCCAGGTCGCGATCGTCGTCCGGCTCGCACTCCTCGGCCGGGTCGGCGCCTGGGTGCCCGTCCTGGTCCTGGTGAACGTCGTCCTCCCGCTCGTCGACAAGGACCTCATCCCGCTGGGGGCGCTCTGCCTGCTCGCCGCCTTCACCGCCCTGTCCGCCCGGCTCCCCCGCCCCGCCGTCCCCGCCCCCGCCGCCGCGTGACGCGGGCACGCCGCCGCACGACGGACACCGCCGCCGGATGAGGAAGGATCGCTTCCGTGCCCTCCACGCAGCCCCCCGCCCGGGTCCGCGACCGGCTGGAGTCCCTCGCGCCGCTCCGCGACCGGCTGGAGTCCCTCGCGCCGCTCCGCGACCGGCTGAGGTCCCTCCCCCCGCCGTGGCTGGACGCGGCGCTGGCCGCGCTCGTCCTGGTCGTGCAGCTGTGGCCGTTCCTGTCCAGGGACAACCCGCACGGCGGGCCGTGGCACTGGTGGGGCTACGTGGTGGTGGTCGCCTCCGCGGTGCCGCTGGTGTGGCGGCGCCGGGCGCCGGTGGCCGTCCTGCTGGCCGTGCTGGCCGCGGTCTCCCTGTACGACGTGGTGGACGAGGTCGCCGCCCAGCCGATCTGGTACGGCGGGCTCGTCGCGACCTACACGGTGGCGGCCTGCTCGGCCCGGCTGACCGGCGTGGTCCTGCTCGCCGTCACCGTCATCGGCGGCCTGCTCCTGGTCGGCTCCTCGGAGACCGCCCTGCGCGGAGTCGTGCTGTTCGTCACCGCGTACGCCATCGGCCGCGCCTCCGCCGCCTCCCGCGCCCACGCCGCCGCGCTGGAGGAGCGCGCCGCCCGGCTGGAGCACGAGCGCCGGGTCGAGGCCGAACGGGCTGCCGAGCGCGAGCGCGCCCGGATCGCCCGGGACATGCACGACATCCTCGCGCACGCGGTCAGCCTCATGGTGGTGCAGGCCGAGGCCGGGCCGGTGGTGGTCCGCAGCGACCCGGCCCGCGCCGAGGCCGTCTTCGACGCGATCGCCGCCGCGGGGCGGGACGCCATGGTCCAGCTCCGCCGCACGCTGGACGCGCTGAAGGAGGAGGCGGGCCCGCGCGCCCCGCGCCCGACCCTGGGGGACCTGGCGGCACTGCCCGGCCAGGTCACCGGCACCGGGCTCGACGTGGCCGTCTCCGTCTCGGGCGAGCCCCGGCCGCTCCTTCCCGACGTCGAGGTCGCCGTCTACCGGGTGGCCCAGGAGGCCCTGACCAACGTCATCAAGCACGCGGGCGCCACCCGCGCCGAGATCCGGCTCGTCTGGCAGGATGACACACTCATGATCAGTATCACCGACGACGGGCGCGGCTCCGGGGCGTCCCTGCCCGCCGGGGGGAACGGCCTGATCGGCATCCGGGAGCGCGCCGCCGCCCTGGGCGGCACGGCGACCGCGGGCTCCCGCACCGACGGTCCCGGCTTCCGCGTGCTCGTACGGCTGCCGCTGGCCGAGGCGGTGCGGGCATGACCGTGCGCGTGGTGGTGGCCGACGACCAGGAACTGGTGCGCGCCGGGTTCGGCATGATCCTCGATGCCCAGCCCGACATCGAGGTCGTCGCCGAGGCGGGCGACGGGGCCGGGGCCGTGGCGGCGGTCCGCGAGCACCGGCCGGACGTCCTCCTGCTGGACATCCGCATGCCGGTGATGGACGGCATCGAGGCGGCCCGCGTCGTGTGCGCGGAGAGCGGGTGCCGGGTGCTCATGCTGACCACGTTCGACCTGGACGACTACGTCTACGACGCGCTGCGCGCGGGCGCGAGCGGCTTCCTGCTCAAGGACGTCCGCCGCGACGACCTGGTCCACGCGGTGCGGGTGGTCGCGGCGGGGGAGTCGCTGCTGGCGCCCTCGGTCACCAGGAGGCTGATCGCCCGGTTCGTCTCCGGCCCGGCCGCCCCGCCTGCCGCCTCTCCCGCCGCGCCGTCCGCCGGGCGGCTGGACGTGCTCACCGGCCGGGAGCGGGAGACGCTCCAGCTGATCGCGCGGGGACTGTCCAACGCGGAGATCGCCGAGGCCATGGTGGTCAGCGAGCACACGGTCAAGACGCACGTCAGCAACGTCCTGACCAAGCTCGGGCTGCGCGACCGGGTCCAGGCGGTGATCGTCGCCTACGAGACGGGCCTCGCGGTCCCCGGCGGGCCGGTGTAGGGGGCCCGGCACGCAGCGGTCACCGACCCCGGCTCCGTCCGCGGGTGTGCCCGGCAGGGGCGGTCGAGCCGGGCCTTCGCGCTGCCGGAGAGCAGCACGGACGGATGAAGGGCGGCACGGACGGCTTCCACGCGGCCGGGCGGAGTCCTCCGGAGAGGTGGTCGGCCACGTCGCCCGTGCGTGCTCCGAGCCGTCAGGCGTCGAAGCGGCGGCGGGCGCCCTCGATGTGACCGAGGTACCGGTGGGTCCAGTCGCAGATCAGATCGACCGTCGCCCGCAGGGCTCGGCCCGGCTCGGTGAGGGTGTACTCGACCCGCGGCGGCACGGTGGGGTGCACCTTTCGCTCGGCCAGGCCGTTGCGCTCCAGCATGCGCAGGTTCTGGGTGAGCATCTTGTGGCTGATGCCCTCGACCTCGTCCCGCAGCTCGCTGAAGCGCAGGGTGCGGTCACCGAGAGCCTCGATGATCAGCAACGCCCACTTGTTGGCGACATCCGAGAAGATCTCCCGCGCCAGGGAGTCCGCGCGCCTCAGGTCCGCTTCGTCGGACAAGCCGCTGAACTGCTTGGTCACCATCAGGTTCCTCCGTTACCGGAAAGTGCGTTCTTCCACGTCAGCGAACACTCTCCTATGGTTCCCCAGTAACCACAAGAGACCAAGGGTGTCTTGGCTCGGTGAAAGCGAGCCCGCGGGCTCCCATGACAAGGAGGCGGACAGCATGGCCATCACCCTCGTGAACCCCGGCGGACTGCCCGAGGTCGACGTCTACCGGCAGGTGTCGATCGCGTCGGGGTCGAGGCTGGTCTTCATCGCCGGGCAGGTCGCCTGGGATGCCGACGAGGCCACGGTCGGCGAAGGCGACCTCGCCGCGCAGGTCGAGCAGTGCTACCTCAACATCGCCACCGCCCTGGCCGAGGTCGGCGGTTCCTTCGGCGACGTGGCGAAATTGACCGTCCACGTCGTCGACTGGACCCCCGACAAGATGCCCCGGCTCCTGGAGGGGATCTCGCGCGCGGCCGCGAAACTGGGGGTCACCCCGGTCCCGCCGGCCACGCTGCTGGGCGTCGCGGCGCTGGACATCCCCGACCACCTGGTCGAGATCGAAGCCATCGCGGTCCTCGACTGAACGGATGCCCTCGGCCACCGAGCGCTGAAGCGATCCACGACGGTACTCAGCCGCATCCGCGCGCACCCGAGCAGACGAAAGACCAATAAGGAGATCCCATGGCTGTTTCGCTCATCAACCCTGACGGGCATGTCCGAGTCCCGATCTACCACCACGTCGCGGTGGCGACGGGGAGCAAGCAGGTCCACATCGCGGGACAGGTCGCCTGGGACGAGAACGGCGACCTCGTGGCACCGGGCGACCTCGCCGGGCAGGTCGCTCAGGTCTACCGCAACGTCGCCAAGGCGCTCGACGAGGCAGGGGCGACGTTCCACGACGTCGTCCGTTTCACGTGGTACGCCGCGGGCTGGAAGAGGGAAATGTACGACGCCTTCAACGCGGGTATCGAACAGGCGGCCCGCGAGTTCGACATCGCGACGCCGCCGCTCGCGCTGATCGGGGTCGACATCCTCTTTGAACCCGGCATCCTCATCGAGGCCGAGGTCACCGCGATCATCGATTAGCACTCCGGTGGCACTTTGAGATCATGGCTGGGACCCGCGCTCTCGGTGGCGAAGACGGCGTGGCCGGGGATCGCGGCGGTGCGGCGGCGGGTGGGAGCGGGCAACCGAGGCTCGGACCGTCCCTCACCGGGGAGGCCGTCCACGCGGCGGCCACGCCCGGCCTCCGCCTCGTCACCCCCGCCGGCATCTACGCCTGAGTCCGGTCCCCCGGGACGCTCTACGACCGGCGGAGGCAGACCACCCGGTAGACGGGGTCGGGGCGGGGGACGGACGGGTCGGGCAGGGCGGCCAGCCGTTCCCTCACCTCGTCGGCGCGGGCCAGGACGGAGGCGTAGAAACCGGCCTCGACGAGCTCGGCGGTCTGCAGCGGCGAGCGGCCCTGGCCGTGACCGGTGAAGGTCGTCTCGGCGGCCAGGCGGAGCCCGTGCCGCTCGCCGCAGGCGATGACCAGGTCGCGGCGGTCGCGGACGCCGCGCGTGCGGTACGGCGCGAGCACCCGGCCGATGTCGTCGGCCTGGCGGGCGGCGTCCTTGTCGACGGTGGTGATCAGCACCCCGCCGGGCCGCAGCACCCGGGCGCACTCGGCGACCGTCTCCGGCACGCCCGGGATCAGGTGGAGCAGCCAGATCGCGCAGACCGCGTCGAGCGAGGCGGTGGCGAAGGGCAGGTCCCGACCGTCGCCCAGCAGCACCCGGTGCCCCAGCCGGTCGCGGGCCAGCCGCGCCATGCCGATCGAGGCGTCCAGCCCCAGCACCCGCAGGCCCGGCCGGACGATGCGCGAGGTCACCAGGCCCGTGCCGCAGCCGACGTCGAGCAGGGTCCCGGCCTCGGCGGGGAGCAGCCCCAGCACGGCCCGCGCGGCGGCCTCGGCCCGCGGCACGCCCCCGCGCGTCGCGTCGTAGCGGGCCGCCTCCGCGTCGTAGTCCAGCACGCCCACACCCTAGATCGGGGACGCCCTCCCGGCCAGCGGGGTCCGGAGGGCGTCCCCAATCCCGGAAGCCGGGCGTGCCCCGCCCGAGGCCGGGCCGGGGACTCCCCTCACGGAGCAGGAGCGGCACCGGGCGGAGCCGGGAACGAGGTCAGGAGCCCACCGGCCCTCCCGGGCAGAACTCGCCGACCGGCCGGGGGGCGGGATTCGGCTCGGGACCGGCCAGGACGATGGCCTCGCCCGCCGCGGCCATCACCCCGTCGTGCACGTACCAGTCTTCGGGGACCGACGGGCCGGCATCGACGGAGGAGGTGAACTCCGGCTCCACGCCGCGTTCCCGCAGCATGGCGGTGACCTCGGTGACGGTCTTGTTGACGTAGCCGACGCAGTGGAGCGGCTCGCCCGGCATCTCCAGCAGGGGCCGGATCATGTACGCCTCACCGGGCCGTGCCTCCCGGCCGAGCGTGATCTCGGCCTTCTTCGCGAAGTCCACCGGCACCCTCACCCCCGTCGGACATTCACCGGGCCGCTCGCAGGAGCCGTTCCCGACGGCCGTGACGGGTCCGTCCACGGGCACCGGTTCACCTGACCTGAGCCGGTCCACGTCGTTGACCACGAAGATGTCGCCCGCCCCACCCGGCGAGGTGGGCAGGAGCTTGAGCGTGATGTCCAGGCCCCGGGCCTTGAGTTCGCGCTCGTACATCTCCGGGTCGGCGAACAGGTCCTTCACCGTGATGACGTAGTGGTCACCGTCCCGCTTGATGTCCAGGGCCGCGGAGGCCGGGGACGGACCGAGGGCGCCGGGGAGGCTCCAGGTCGCCACCATGCCCAGGACGGCGGCTCCGGCGGCGACCGGCAGGGCGGCCCACCGGCGGCGCCGCGCACCCGCGGTGCGCACGGGCGCGATCGGCGCCCACCACCGGCGGCGCCGGGCGGGTGCGGCGGCCGGGGCGGCGGTGATCTCGTCGAACAGCTCCCGGGCGCCCGGGGTCATGCCGGGCCCCGGACCGGGGGCGATGCCCGCCACGAGGCGGTCGATCTCGTGCATCAGCTCTCTCCCTTCGCCAGCGCGACCGCGCGCGGGCCGTACCTGGTCAGATCGAGTCCGGCGGCCTCCAGCTCCCGGGCGAGCCGTTTGCGCGCCCGGTGCAGCCTCAGGCGTGCGGCCCCGCGCGAGCAGCCCAGCACGGTCGCGATCTCCGCGCTGTCCAGGCCCTCCCAGCCGGCCAGGGAGAGCAGTTCCCGGTCGTCGGGGCTCAGCCGCCCGAACGCCTTGCGGACCCCGCCGGGGTCGTGCCCGGTCTCCTCGTCCCGCTCGGCCCAGCCGGCCAGTTCCGTGCGGAGCCGCGACGCCAGCTCGGTGCGGCGGCCCTCGGCCCGGTGGCCGTTGGCCAGCACCCGCCGGGCCGTGCCGTACAGCCAGAGGCGGGCGGCGTGCCCCTCCGGGACGTCGGCGAGGCGGCGCCAGGCGGTGGTGAACGTCTCGGCGAGCGCGTCGGCGGCGTCGTCGGGGGTGTCGGTGCGGCGCCGGACGTAGGCGAGGAGGTCGGGATAGTACGCGGTGTAGATCTCCTCGAAGCGCCGCTGGGGGTCAGGAGGGCCCACGCTGCTTCCTTCCGCAGGGGAACTCGGTCATCCCCGTACGTGTCCGGCAACGGATATCTGTTTCCGGCATATCCGGTCGTCCGGCGTACATCGAAAGCATGACGCGGAGCCGGGACCGGCGGAGGATGACGGCGGGGCCGCGCCGGGGGAGCATCTCGATCATGGTGAGAGCCGACACTCCGCGGACGCCCCGCACCACCGCGGCGACCGCCGCCGGGGCGGGCGTCTTCGTGTTCGCCTACGCCTGGCTCGCGGTCACCGGGCGCACCGAGATCACCGCCTCGGCGGATCCCGGCGCCGCCACGTCCTCCCTGTGGGCGGCGGCGGTCCCGCCCCTGGCCGCGCTGCTGCTGACCCGGCTGGTCCCGCCCGGCCGGGCCCTGCCGGAGCCGCTGGCCGGGCTGCCCCGGGAGCGCCTCGCCCGGGAGGCCCGGGTGCTCGTCGCGGCGGCGGTCGCCTTCCCGCTGGTCGTGGCCGGTCTCGCGGTCGCCGGCCAGCCCCGGGACGCGTGGTACGCGGTGGTCAAGCCGCTGCTCCTGCTGGCCGTGCCGCTGATCGCCTTCCGGCTGCTGCGGCGCGGCGGCCCGGCCGCCCGGGCGATCCCGCGGCCCGTCGTCTGGCTCGCCCCGCTCCCGGCGGTGGCGGCGTGGTTCGTGCTCGCCGAGATCTGGCCGTTCCGGCTGCCGCTCACCCAGGAGCTGCCCGACCCCGTCACGCTCGCGGTGGTCTCGCTGTTCACGCTGCTGACCGCGAGCGTGCTGGAGGAGGTCTTCTACCGCGGGTGGCTGCAGACCCGCCTGGAGGCGCTGTACGGCCGGTGGCCCGCGATCCTCGCCACCTCGCTGCTGTTCGCGGCGATGCACGTCAGCCACCTGAAGGCCGGAGACGTCGGGGCGGGGCTCGCGGCGATGGTGGCCCGGCAGGGCATGGACGGCCTGATGCTCGGCTACCTGTGGTCGCGCTACCGCAACCTCTGGGCGCCCATCGGGGTCCACGTCGTGGTCAACCTGGTCTACGTCGACCTGCTGATCGAGGGGCGGCTGTTCTGACCCCGCCGCCCGGCCCGTGCGCTCGGCCCGCGGCGCCGCCGTCCGTCCGCGCGGTCACCGGCCCCGCGCATCCCGGTGGGCTCACCCGGCGTCCCCGAGTCCTTCGTCGATGCGGGTGCGCAGGGAGCGCAGCGCCTGCCTGAGCTCCGCCGGTTCGACGTCCGCGACGTCGGCGTCGAAGGTCAGGAGCAGTCCTGCCAGCCCCGCCCATGACCACGCGCCGAGCGTGAGCCGGCAGCTGGAGTCGGTCTCGTGCGCGACCGTCGATCCGCCGGGGGCGAACCGGGCGACGACGGGCGCGGGCAGCGCGACGAGCGCCGACCCGCGGCACGGCCATTCCGCCGGGGTGTCGCCGCGGTCGTGCGTGTTCATGACGAACGCGGCCGGGTCGCCGTGCGGGACGTCGCGGCGCTCGAAGGTCCTGCCCGTGGGCATGCGCGGTTCGAGGCGGTCGATCCGCATCGCGCGCCACCGGTCCGCCTCCGGTTCGAACGCGACGAGGTACCACCGCGCCGCCCACACGACGAGGTCGTGCGGTTCCAGCGTGAGCGTCGCCGGACCGTCCTCACCGGTGCAGTCCACGCGGACGAGGTGCCGCCGGTTGATCGCGGCGCCGATGACGCGGATGATCTCGGCGTCGATGGGCGCCGCGGGGAACTCCCAGTAGTTGCGCGCCGCGGAGACGGTGAACGCCTCGGCGTGGATACGGCTGCGGGCGGGCATGGCCTGCCTCAGCGTGGCGAGGGCGCGGGCCGAGTTCTCGCGGATGCCGGACAGGATCGCGGGGACGGTCTGGAGCGCGACGGCCACCGCGACGGCCTGGTCCTCGTCGAAGACGACCGGCGCCAACCGGGTCGCGCGGCCGAGCCGGTAGCCGCCGCCCGCCCCGCGCACGGCATCGATCTCGTACCCGAGATCTCTGAGCGTGTCGATGTCGCGCCGTACGGTCCGCACGGACGTCCCGAGCCTGGCGGCGAGTTCCGCGGCGGTCAGGGTCGCGCCGATCCCGAAGATCGACAGCAGCTTGAGCGCCCGCGCGGAGGTGGCGGCCATCGCTCATCCCCTCGTCCGAAGCGGTCACTCGGTGGCAACTATAACTGCCATCGTGGCCGGCATGGCCGCTTCACAGAGCCCGGGAAAGGGCACGCGTACACCTGACGGTTCCTCGGCACCCATCTCCGGCGCGGGCGCGGGCGCGGCGCTCCTGGTGGTGCTCTTCGGCTCCTTCATGGACCTCCTCGACGCGACGATCGTCACCGTCGCGGCCCCGGCGATAGCCCGGGACCTGGGGGCCGACGGCGCCCAGATCCAGTGGACGGTCGCCGCCTACGTCCTCACCCTGGGCGCGGGCCTGATCACCGGCGGGCGGCTCGGCGACCAGTACGGCCGCAAACGCCTGTTCATGACCGGGCTGGCCGGGTTCATGGTCACCTCCGCGCTCTGCGCGCTGGCCCCCGATCCGGGGACGCTCATCGGCATGCGCGCCGTGCAGGGGCTGACCGCGGGGATCATGGTCCCGCAGGTGTTCGGGATCATCCGGGCGTCGTTCGCTCCGGGCGAGCGCGCCAAGGCGTTCGGCGCCTACGGGGCGGTCCAGGGGCTCGCGTCGGTCGCCGGCCCGCTGCTGGGCGGGCTGCTCATCGAGGGCGATCCGTTTCGAGACCTGGGGACGGACCTGGACCGGTTACGTCCTCGTCGCCGCCGCAGTCGCCGTGCTGGCGGTCTTCATCGCCCACGAGCGCCGCCTCACCGGACGCGGGAGCGAACCCGTCTTCGATCCGGCCCTGCTCCGGATCCGCGCCCTCACGGTCGGCCTGGGCGCGTCCGTGCTCTTCTTCGGCGGCATCGGGGCGTTCTTCCTCACCCTGTCGGTCTACCTCCAGAACGGCACCGGCCGCACCGCGTGGGAGACCGGCCTGGTGATCCTGCCGTACGCGCTCGGCTCGATCACCACCTCGGGACTCGGCGTCGCCCTCGCCGCCAAGGCCGGCAGAGCCCTGCTGATCACCGGCTCGCTCACCATCGGGGCGTCCCAGCTCGTCCTGCGGGCGATCGTCGGGGACGGCGGCGATCCCGGGTACTGGTACCTCGCCCTCGCTCTCCTCCTCGGCGGCCTCGGTCTCGGTCTCGCCGCCCCCGTACTCGTCAACGTCGTCCTCGCCGGCGTCCCCGCACGCAACGCGGGCGCCGCGGGCGGCGTGCTCTCCACCGTCAACCAGATCGGCGGCGCCGTCGGCGTCGCCGTCCTCGGCACGGTCTTCTTCACCGCCGCCACCGGATCGGCGACCGGCACACCGGGACCGTCCGACCACGGTCACGCGCTCGGCACCGTCCTCGCCGTCTCCGCGGTGCTCTACGTCGTGGCGGCACTGGTGATGCTCGCGCTCCCGAGGACCGCGGCCGGGCACGGTGACCGGTGAACCCGTGTGCGGGGAGGACCCACCGGCCCGGCTTCGCCGGGGAAAGGCCGAGACGTTCACCGGGCCGGACGGAGCCCGGGGGATGACCGGAAGGCGATCCGTACGGAACCCTCCGCCGGGGCCCGCCGTCTGACCGATCATGGACCTGAGACGTCTGACGCGCCGGACCGCCCTGTGGTGCGCCGCGGCGGCGCCGTTGCTGTACGCCGTGGTGAGCCTGACGGCGCTCCAGGTGGCCGCCCGGCAGACCGGAGGGCCCTTGACCGAGGGGATGGTGGAACGAGCGGACACGCAGCTCGCGTCGGCGGGGGGATGGACGGGCGGCTTCGCCCTCGTCCTCGCCGCCGAGGCGGCCGTCCTGGTCGCGTCGGGCGGCCGGCTGAACCGCCGATCCACCGCCGGGGGCCTCGTGCTGTGCGCGGCCGTGGGCATGGTCTACCTGACGAGTCTCGCCCTGGTGGTGTCGGCCACCCATGTGATCGTGCTGTACCCCTCCGGGGACATCGATCTCGGGCTGCTCTTCCCCGGCTGGTACTTTCCCGCACTGATCGTCATCGCCGTCATGACCGCCGCCGCACTGGTCGTCTGGCTGGCCGCCGCGGTCAGGGACGCCTCGGCCGCCTGACGCCCCGCCTCCGCCGCCTGACGCCCCGCCTCCGCCGCCTGACGCCCCGCCTCCGCCGACCCCGGGGCCGGTGCCCCTGCGGAGCGAGCGGGATGAGGGAACCCCGGGGTCTCCCGACCGGCCGAGCGGCGGCACGGGCACGCCGCCGAACCGGGGCGGCCGCCGGTGCCGGTGGGGACGGCTGCCCGGCTCAGGGCAGCTTCGACCAGTAGCCGGGCGCGTGGTCGTCCTTCGGCACCCACAGGGCGGGCTGCCGCTCGGCGAGCCCGGGGGCGGCCTCCCGCTCCCAGGGGAAGTGTCCGCGCGCGTCCGGCCAGACGACCTCCATGAAGGGCAGGGGCGGCCGCTGGTAGAAGTGGAGCGCCAGGCCGAACAGCGACCGGTACCAGCTCCGGTCGACCTCCCTGACGGCGACCGGGTAGTCCCGGATGACGTCGTGGCGCCGCTGGCCGGCGCTGAGCGGGTGCCCGGCCGCGACCGCGCCCGCCAGGGTGTCGAGGCAGTCGCGCAGCACCTCGACGCGCAGGCCGAACATGGCGGTCTCCGGCGACCGGAACGTGTGCCAGAGCCCGACCGTGAACGCCCAGCCCGGCCCCTCCTCGTCCTCCGGGATCATGACGACCGTCCACCCCCGCTCCCGGACGTCGCGCATCGTGCGCAGGTCGACGTCGTCGGGTTCGACGTCGTGCTCCTCGCAGAGCAGGCAGTGGCAGGCAGGCTGGTCGGACATGCCTCCGAGCGTATCCACCCGCCGTCCCCGCAGGTCACAGCGCATGCCCGTGTTGAGGCCGTACCGCGGTCGTTGGCATGGATTATCCGGGTCCACATATTTCTCCCCATTTAGAGGCACGGTGAATGAAGGGATGCGGGTTTTTTGCACGGATGTCCTTGCCTTTCGGGAAACCCCGATTGATCATGAAAAGGATTTCCGAACTGGTAACGGGAATCTCCGGCGTCATATTCGGGGGATATCGAAGATGCGACTCGTCAAGAAGCAAGCCGCCGTGACGGTGCTGGTCGCGGCCGCCGTCACCATGGTTCCCATGCAGACCGCCTCCGCGGTCACGAACCCCTACAAACCGGAGGCGGTGTGCGGCTCGGGATTCAAGAAGGTCCCCGGAAGCACCCGTCCGATGAAGTCTGGTTACCCCGGCGGGGTCGTCGGCTACCTTCACCTTCTCTACAACGCCGAGACGGGGCAGCACTGCGCGGTCGCGATGAAGGCGACGTCCCTCGGAACCGCCACCACCGTCCAGGTGGCCCTGGAGGTCGACTCGGACGGGAGCGGCGGACGCGGCTACAACCAGGCGATGCAGGGCAAGTACAAGTACTACGGCGGGCCCATCCGGCTGAAGTCGGACGGCAAGTGCGTCAAGTACAGCGGGATGATCTACAGCACCGACGGAGCCATGCCCGCCTACGCGGAGGGCACCAGCGGGTGCGAAGGCCGCCAGACCTGGGGCTTCCCGGGCTCGACGCTCCCCGGGGCGCTGCCGGGCGGCACCGGCACCCTGGCCCCGGGCGAGGTGCCCTCGCTGCCGGGCCTCGTCCCGCCCGCGCTCGGCGTCTGACCGTCGGGCGCACCGCGGGGCGGCCGCCCGACGGCGGCCGCCCCGCGGCGGTCACGGGGTCAGGCCCGTGACCTGGCCGATGGCGCGCAGGACGCCGTGCTCGTTGTTGGAGGCGGCGAGATAGCGGGCCCGGCCGATCACCTCCGGATGGGCGTTGGCCATCGCGAAGGACCACTCGGCGGCGTCGAGCATCTCCAGGTCGTTGAGGTAGTCGCCGAACACCATGGTCTGCGCGGGCGTGATGCCCAGCTCCCGCTGGAGCCGCCGCACGGCGGGCCCCTTGCCGGTGTCGGTGTGCATGACGTCAACCCAGTGCTCGCCGGAGACCACCACCTGGTGGGTCTCGTCGAACGGCTTCAGCGCCGGGGCCGTGCTGTGCTCGGCCGTGCCGAAGTCGAACAGGGCGATCTTGATGATCTCGTCGTCGACGGCGGCGAGGTCGTCCACCGGCGTCAGCAGGGCGTAGTACTTGACGGCCTCGGCCAGGAAGGCCGGGTCGGTGCGCTCCACGTAGGCGGTGCGCTTGCCGCAGACGACGGCGCCGACGTCCACGCCGTCCGCCGCCAGGTCGCGGGCGGCCGCCACGACGTCGCGCACGAACGGCGGCTCCAGGCGGTCGGAGCTGATCTCCTGCCCGTCCCGGACCACGAAGGCGCCGTTCTCCGCGATGAAGACCGTCCCGTCGAGGGCGTCCTTGAACTGCACGGCCAGCGAGGCGTACTGGCGGCCGCTGGCGGGGCAGAACAGCACGCCGCGCTCACGCAGCCGGTCCAGCAGGGGCCACAGGTCCCGCGGGATCCGCCCGTTGTCGTCGAGGAGCGTGCCGTCCATGTCGGTGACGATCAGCCGGATGTCGGCGGGCAGGTCCGGACGGTCGGCGGACAGAGGGCGGGCGGGCGCGTTGCCGTGCTGCATCAGAGAGGTTCCCCGGGGTCGTGGCGGTTTCGCATGCTATCGGGGACAACCCCGGCGACCGGGTGCGGGCTTCCCGGAGCGACCGGTCCGGTCCGGTGCGGGCCTCCCGGAAAGGACGGCCCGGTCCGGTGCGGGCCTCCCGGAGGGACCGGTCCTGTCCGCACCGGAGGGGACGCCGGTCACGACCAGGCGCCCCCGGCGGCCGCCCGGACGACGTAGGACTCGAAACCGGCCGGCTCGCGGCCGAGGACCCGCCGCACCCCGTCGACGACCTCGGCCGTGCAGCCGGTGCGGTGCAGCGCGAACAGCGCACCCAGCATCCGGGCCACGGCCTCCGGGTAGCCCTCGGCGAGCAGTTCGCGGTGGTACTCCTCCGGCGTCAGCTCCACGTACTCGATCTCCCTGCCCGCCGCCCGGCCGATCGTCCGGGCCGCCTCCGCGAAGGTCAGCGCCTGCGGCCCGGACAGCTCGTACACCCGCCCGGCGTGCCCGTCCCGGGTCAGCAGGGCCGCCGCGACCTCCGCCACGTCCTCGACGTCGACGAACGGCTCCAGCACCTCACCGATCGGCAGGGCGAGCCGCCCGGCCCGCAGCGGCGCCTGCCACAGGTCCTCGCTGAAGTTCTGGAAGAAGTTGTTCGGCCGGATGACCGTCCACTCCGCCCCGGAGTCGCGTACGGCCTGCTCCGCGGCGGCCATGCCCTGACCGAAATCGCTGTCCACGTGCTCGATGCCCCGCCCGGACAGCACCACGAACCGGCCCACCCCCGCGGCCACCGCCTGCTTGACGAAGCCGGGTACGGGCCCGGGGTCGTCCGGGGCCACCAGGTACACCGCCGAGGCCCCCTCCAGCGCGGCCGGCCAGGTCTCCGGGCGGAACCAGTCGAAGCGCACCTCGCCCGAGCGGGACGCGGCCCGCACCGCCGCGCCCGCCGTACGCAGCCGCGGCACCACCCGCCGCCCGGTCTTCCCGGTGGCGCCCAGGACGAGGATCTGATGTGCGTGTGTCGTCATGCAGGGAAGTCAACCGCCCGGGAGCGGACCGGGCCATGGCCCGCCGTACGGGGCGCATGCGTGATCGTCCGGCCGTACGGCGAGCGGTTCCCGGCCGTACGACGGCCGGTCTCCGGTCACGCGGCGGGCGGCTCGGGGACACCGGACCGTGCCCCGCCGTACGGCGGCATATCGTGACGGCATGGACCCCTTCGACGATCTTCTACGAGGCGTGCGCGCCGACGGCGCCGTCTTCGGCCGGTCCGTGCTGGCGCCGCCGTGGGCGCTGCGCTTCACCGACCGCGCGGCCATGACGCTGCTCGTCCCGCTGCACGGCGAGGGATGGATCGCCCACCCGCAGGACGCCGGGCGGCCCCGTCCGCTCCGGGTGGGCGAGGTGGCGATCGTGCGGGGGCCCGAGCCGTTCGTGTTCGCCGACGAGACGGGGACGGCCGCGCGGCCGGGGACGCCGCGCGACGTCCGCTGCGGCGGCGCGCCCGGTGAGCGCGGGGATCCGGGCGGCGGGGGGAACCCGGGCGGCCCCGGAGGCCCGGGTGGCCGGAGGGGTCCGGGCGGCCGGGGGGAGCCGGACGGCCGCACGGTGCTGATGGCCGGGGCGTACCACGTCCGGGGCGAGGTGCCGCGGCGGCTGCTCCGGGTGCTGCCACCGGTGGTCGTCGTGGCGGACGACCACGACTGCGCTCCGCTGCGCGACTACTTCGAGCTGCAGCTCGCCGAGGGACGGCACGGCCGCCAGATCGTGCTGGACCGCCTGCTGGACTGGCTGCTGGTGTGCACGCTGCGAGACTGGTTCGACCGGCCCGAGGCGGACTCTCCCGCCTGGTACCGCGCGCTGGGCGACGACACGGTGGGCCCGGTGCTGCGGGCCATGCACGAGGCGCCGGACCGGCCGTGGACCCTGGCCTCCCTGGCGGCCGTGGCCGGGGTGTCCCGCACCACGCTGGCCAAGCGCTTCGCCGAGCTGGTGGGCGAGCCGCCCCTGGCGTACCTGACGGATTGGCGGATGGCGCTCGCCGCCGACCTGCTGGCCGAACCGGCCGCGACCGTCACCTCGGTGGCACGCCGGGTCGGCTACGCCGACGCGTTCGGCTTCAGCTCGGCCTTCAAACGGGTCAGGGGCGTGAGCCCGAGCACCTACCGGGCCGAGGTCTCCGCCGCCGGTGCGCACCCCGGGGAGCAGCCGGGGGCCGGCGCGCGCCTCCGGGAGAGCCGGTGACCGGTGCGGAGCCCATTGCGCGGCCTCGTCCGCGCCTACCACGCACCTCCGCGGGTGGGGGTCAGCGAGGGAACAACGAGACGTCCTTGACCGTGTATCCGCCCTCCTTGACGGTGAAGAACGGTGCGGGCGCCGTGCAGCGGCGCAGTTCAGGGTCACCGTCCATGCGCAGACCCGACCACCCGATCCTGTCGAAGCGGCCGGCGCCGTTGTCGACCACGCTGAACCCGACCCGCTGGCCGGTCCAGTTCGCGTTGTGCGCTGAGGCCGCGGTGACGATCCCGGTGACGGTGGCGCTCCGCCCACCGATCATGACGCAGTCGACGGAGATGTCCGCCCATACGGTGATCGGCGTGGGGGCGTTCGCGAAGTGGTGGTAGACCCGCGCCGTGCCCCGCACCTCACCGGCGAACGGGTCGATCGTCCCGGGCGGGTAGGTGACGGTGGCGTCCACGGTGAAGCGCACGTCGTCATCCGGATCGGCGTAGTCGATCCGGCCCCAGCCCTTGACGACTCCGGTGACCGCCTTCTCCGGCTTCTCCGCCCTTTCCGTCGCGGGGCGTCCGGCCGCGGCGGTCGCCGTACCCGTTCCCAGAGCCGTGAGGGCGGTGACGGCTGAGATCAGTGCCATGCTGCCGGCCGGTCTTCTCATGTGCTTCCTCCTTCGCGGCCGCGGCGCCTCTTCACGCCTCGGTGGACGGGCCTCATCATGTGCGCGGACGGCTGTGATCACGCTGAGAGGAGCTGTGATCACGCTGAGAGGGGTCGATGACCGGCTCGGAGGGCGCCGGTGGCCGAGGTGGCCGACGACCTCCCCGGCATCGTCGCCGTCCGCGAGGGCAAGGACCTCCGCGGCCCGGTGCTGACCTTCACACCTGGCCGGTGGAAGTCCTTCATCGGCGGCATCAAGGACGGCGAGTCGGCCGATCCCACCGCGAGGCCACCCCGGAGCGTCTGACCGGCCCGCCTTCGGAGCAGCCGGTATCGGGTCATCCTGCGATGGCGGCGCGGCGGAACAAGTCGGCGGGCATCTCCTCGTCGAGGCACCAGGTGATGGCCATGGGTCGTTCGCCCTCGTGTTCGACGTATCGCGCGGTGCCGTGGAAGACGAACGGCTCGGGATGCCGGTTCTCGTCCTCCTTGCGCTCCCGGGTGAACAACAGAACGTGGCTACCCTCGCGCTCGTGGTTCTGGTATCGCAGACCGGTCGTCGATCGTGCACCGGTGCGGTTCTGAGACTCCCAGTGGAACAGGGTGGGAGTGAGAGCGTAGTCCCGATACATCGTCTGCGGCGAGAATTCCTTCTCGTTTTTGTTCAGCGTGACCAGGAGGGCGTCACACCGTGTGGCCGGACTCCAGGCGACACCCCCTTGGAAGTTCCCGGGAACAGACCCGCCCAGCCTGGCCCATCCGAGAGCGGCGAGAACCTCATCACCGGAATAACGGGCGTTGACGGCGAGCGGGATGTGACCCAGCGGTTCAGGGAGGGATTTGGCCACGTGACGAGGCCGTTCGATGCCGTAGGTGAGCACCTGCCGGATCTCGTCGCAGAGAGCGGACTCCGCACGCAGCCGCGCGAGCGCTTCGTCGTAGGAGCGGAATTCGCCGTTGCCGCCGTCACGCCAGAAGGAGAAGAAGAGCATCCGGATGAACGCCTGGTCGAGGGCAGAACACCCATCGTAGCGAGGGCCGCCGGGCCGAAGCAGCCGGGCGTACGCCTCGGCCCGGCGGTGGTCATCCACGTGGAGCAGGGCGCGCACGCGACGGCCGAGCTTCTCCTCCATCGGTGAGGCGTCACCGCCGAGGAGTCCGCTACGGCGTAGCAGAGCGGTCCAGTAACGCCGGTTGCGGTAGACGTCATCGATGTCGCGCCCGCTGGCTTCGAGATAGCCGATGAGGGAGGTCTCCGCGTAGGAGCGGATCTCCTGCGTGAGCGTGGTGACCGTGGCACCGAGATGAACCTTCAGTTCAGCGAGCAGACGGTCCTTGGTGACGCGGTCCAGGACGATCTGGCAGCCCGACGGCAGGAGTGGGAAATCGTTTCTCACCACTCTCTCCAGGCGCCCGCGGGTTAGCCCGGTCAGTGCTTGGAAGCGGTTGCCATACCGGTATTCCTTGCGGTGCTGTCCGACGAAGTCCAGAACGGTCAGCACATCCTTGTCAGGGGTGCGGCGCAACCCGCGGCCGATCTGCTGGAGGAAGACGGTCGCGCTCTCGGTGGGCCGGAGCAGGAGCAACGTGTTGACGTCAGGGATGTCGAGACCCTCGTTGAACAGGTCCACCGCGAACAGGAACGTGACCTTCCCCTCACGCAGGGCGTTCAGCGCGGCCTTGCGCTCGGCCTCGCCGGTCGTCGCGTCCACGGCCAGTGATTTCACGCCCGCCCCGGTGAAGAAGTCGGCCATGAAGCGCGCATGCCGTACGGAGACGCAGAAGCCCAGTCCGCGGACCACGCTCAGATCGCTGACCTTGTCCAGGAGCGCGTTGAACACCAGGCGGGCGCGGACGGTGTCTCCGGTGAGCACGTTGTCGAGTGCGCGGCTGTCGTAGGAGCCCCGGGACCACTTCACCTGGCTGAGATCGGTCTCGTCGTTGATGCCGAAGTAGTGGAACGGGCAGAGCAGATCGGCGTCCAGCGCGTCCCACAGTCGCAACTCAGAGGCGATGCGGCGATCGAAGAACTCGTCCTGGACCCAGGTGCCGTCGGCCCGTTCGGGGGTGGCGGTGAGTCCGAGCAACTCCTTCGGCTTGAGGTAGTCGATGATCTTCCTGTAGGTGCGTGCCGCCGCGTGATGGAACTCGTCGATGACCACGACATCGAAGTGGTCGGGATCGAAAGTCTCGATGCCGAGGGAGGTGAGCGACTGCACGGAGGCGAACACGTGCCGCCAGTGCCTGGTCCGCTCGTCACCGACGTGCAGCTCACCGAAGTCGGGTGTGGCCAGCACCTGGCGGTAGGTGCGGAGCGCCTGCGCGAGGATCTCCCTGCGGTGCGCGACGAACAACAAGGAGGGTTGGCGGCCGAGGCGGTGCTGGAGGTTGCGGTAGTCGAAAGCGGCCACGACTGTTTTGCCGGTCCCCGTGGCGGCGACCAGCAGATTGCGGTGCCGGTCGTGCACGGTCCGTTCGACATCGAGGTCTTCCAGCATCTCCTTCTGGTGAGGGAAGGGATGAGGGACCAGGGCGGGGATGTCGAAGAGGCGTTCGCCGGCCTTGGAACGGGACAGCGCCTCATCGAGGCGATCACCGTCGGTCTCAGGGTTGTACGGCTCGAACTGCGGCCGGTTCCAGTAGGAGTCGAAAGTGCCTTCGAACTTGTCCAGCAGCCGGGGCGTCGTCACCGACGACAACCGGACGTTCCACTCCAGGCCGTCCAGCCGGGCGGCACGTGAAAGGTTGGAACTGCCGACGTAGGCGGTGTCGAAACCGGTACGGCGACGCAGCAGCCAGGCTTTGGCGTGCAGGCGGGTCGAGTTCTGCTCGTAGCTGATCCGGACCTCTGCGCCGAAGTCACGTACCAGCCGGTCCAGCGCGCGCCGCTCGGTCGCGCCCATGTAGGTGGTGGTGATGACGCGCAGTGGCACGCCCCGGCGTCGTAGCCCGGCAAGCGGCCGCTCCAGGATGCGCAGGCCGGACCACTTGACGAACGCACAGAGCAGGTCCACCCGGTCGGCACTGGCCAGTTCGGTCGCCAGTTCGTGCGCCAAGTTGGGGTCTTCGCGGGCGTTGGTGAGCAGCGCCGCCTCCGACAGCGAGGTCAGCGGCCGGCGGGGCGGCTCCGCGCCGGGGACGTCTTTGACGACGGACAGCAATCTGTTCGGGCCGTCCGCGACGACCTCTGGATCGGCCAGTTGCCGCAGCAGCCGATTGGCCAGCTCTACCTGCTCCTCAGGCTCCCTGAGCGTCGCCAGGGCTCGGGCGGCGGTCTCCCCGATGAACCGGCCGAGGAGGTGGGCGACCTCCTCCCTGTCAACCTGCGATATCTCCACCAGATGGCCGGAGCTGCTCCATGAAGTCGCGCGCTGAGCGAGTTCGCGGGTGAGGAGTGAGTCATACAGGCCGGTAACCGGCGTGTCATCCATGGAGAGGCGTCTCCCATCCAAGTGATTTCATGAGGAAACCTCCTTGATCGGGAAGTAAGGATAACTTCTCCGCCGCACCGGTTAGGGGAGGCGAATCAAATCAAGACGATCCGCTTGATTCGAAGAGCCTTCGGTTCTCCGGGGGGTCGCATATGTTTCGTACATTTCGCGATCAGGAACTTATAAGGGACTGGGGATAATATTCCGCCCATTATGCCCCTTGAGGGTTACGGTGGACGTTCACGTCATGCCGGGGCTGCCGGGCCGCTCGGAGAGGTCAGGGCCCGCCAGGCGGCGTCGAGGAGTTCGTCGACGTCGGCGTCGGTGAGGTCGCCCGTGACCAGGCCCCGGTAGACCAGCGGGCCGGCGATCAGGTCGCGGGCGACGGCCGGGGAGGTGCCGGGCGGAAGGTCTCCGCGGGCGATGCCGCGGGCGACGACGTCGGTGATCGTTCCCAGCCGGGGCCGCAGGTAGAGCTCGCGCAGCGGCCCGGCCAGCTCCTCCCGGCCGATGCTGTCGGCGTGCAGGGCGAGGACGACCGGCGCCACGCCGGTGCGGACGAGGCGGTCGACGAGGCCGTGCGCCACCAGGCGCAGGTCGGTGCGGGTGTCGCCGGTGTCCGGCGCGGGGGCGACCGGCACCGCCCTGGACAGGGCGTCGATGACGAGGTGGGCCTTGTCGGGCCAGCGCCGGTAGACGGTGGGCCGGGTCACCCCGGCGCGGGCCGCGACCGCCTCGATGGACATGCCCCCGTAGCCGGCCTCGCGCAGCAGCTCGATCGTGGCGTCCAGGATCGCCGCGTCGGTCTCCGGCCGCCGCGGACGGCCTCGCTCGTTACCCACGTCACACCCTCTTTACTTTACGATACGTCACGTAAATCATAGAGTCATGACGGATGAACGAGGCGGCGGACTGCCCGCGGCGGCCACCTGGGGTCTCCTGGCGGCCTGGGCCGTCCACGACGGCGAGGAACTGCTCACCATGAGCGGCTGGGCGGAGCGGGCCCTGCCCCGGCTGCGCGAGCGGTTCCCGCAGGTGCCCGACCAGGTCTGGGACAGGCTCCGGGTCACCCCGGCGCAGGCGGCCATCGCCATCGGCGCCATGGGCGGCCTGGTCGCCACCGCCTCGGCCCGCGGCGCGGCCACCGGCGGGCGCAGCCGCCTCTACCAGGCCGTGCTGGCCGGGTTCGGCCTGCACTCGATCACCCACGTCGCCCAGGCCGTGGCGACCCGCGGCTACACCCCCGGCGTGGTGACCGCGCCGCTGGTCGTCGCGCCGTTCTCGCTGTGGGCCTGGCGGCGCCTGCGCGAGGCCGGCGTGCCCACCGACGGCGGCGGCTCGGCGGTGTGGGCGCTCCTGGCGCTCCCGGCCGCCGCCGGGGCCTGCCACGCGGTGGCCCGCCGCCTGGCCCCGGCCCGGCCGCGCCGGGCCCGCCCGCCCTCGTCCACAGGTGGGGACGGATCCTCCCCCGGTGGCCGGTGCCCGTCCCCGCCTGGACCGTCTCCGCGGCCCTGACCCCGTGGGGGCTCGGCGACTTCCTCTGCTCGGCCTCTCCCCGGCCGTGGCCACCCGGTACTGCCGGCGCAGGCGCGGCGGCCGGTCTGACGGACCGGGCGGCCTTCAGCCCCTCGGCTGGGTGAAGCGGATGGCGTTGCCGAAGGGGTCGCGCAGGCCGCAGTCGATCCCGTACGGCTGCTCGGTGGGCTCCTGGGTGAACTCGACGCCCTTGCCCAGCAGCGTCTCGTACGTCTTGCGGCAGTCGTCTACGCGGAAGATGGTGACACCCATCGCGCCCTTGGTCACCAGCTCCCGGACCTGCTCCGCGGTCTCCTCGGACATCATCGGACCGCCCGGCTTCTCCAGCAGGATCTGGTGCTCCGGGTCGCCGGGGACGTTGACGGTCAGCCAGCGCATGAAGCCCAGGTCGGCGTCGGTGTTGACCTCCAGGCCGAGCTTGCCGACGTAGAAGTCGAGGGCCTCGTCCTGGTCGAGGACGTAGATCTGCGAGTGCGTGATAGCGGTGAACATGCATGTCACGCTACCGAGCGGCCGGGCGGAAAACTTATCCGAAACCGCTGAACCGGCGGGCGGTACGGCCGGGCGGACAGGGCCGTACCGGGTGACGCGGGGCCGTACCGCCCGCTCAGCCGTTCGGCCGCATCCACGCCATCGTGAAGCACGTCGGCGCCCCCGTGGACACCGCCTGCCTGCGGTACTCCCGCGGCGACCGGCCGACGATCTCGCGGAACGTCCGGCTGAACGTCCCCGGGCTGCCGAAGCCCACCTGGAAGCAGATGTCCGTCACGCTGCGGTCGGTCTCCCGCAGCAGGAACATCGCGCGCTCCACCCGGCGGCGCTGCAGGTAGCGGTGGGGCGTCTCGCCGAACGTGGCCCGGAAGAGGCGGGTGAAGTGCGACTCCGACACGTGGGCGATCCGGGCCAGGGCCGGGACGTCCAGCGGTTGCGCGTAGGCGCGGTCCATCGCGTCCCGCGCCCGGAGCATGCGGCGGTTGGTCTCTTCTACTGCGCGGCTCACGGCGCCATCCCACCACGGTCCGCCACCGCCCGGGGCCGGTCCGGGCCCGCCTCCGCCGACCCGCCTCCACCGCCCGGGGCCGGTCCGGGCGGCGCCGGGCCCGCCCCCGTCCACGGTCCGCGGCGGGCGGGTCAGCGGCAGACAGGCCCGCGGCGCACGGGTCAATTGCCTGTGCCGGCGAACTTCTCGGCGAGCTCACGGTGGCGCCGTGCGGCCTGGGCCGCCTGGTCGCGGCCGAGGACCGTCCCGGGCATGGCGGCCAGGCGCTCGACCTGGTCGGCGTAGTCCAGGTGCCGCCGGTGGGCGTGCTCGCGGCAGGCAAGGCAGGTGACGCTCTCCGGGCGGGGGGACGTCATCGCGTACGGCACCCGCAGGCCGCATCCGGTGGCGACGGTGCTCGGCAGCTCACTCACCAGGCCGAACGTGGAGGCCATCATGTCCCGGACGGCGGCGTCGGCATGGATCACGTCCACCTCGACGTGGACGTGCGGGTCGGTTCCGTCCATCGGACCTCCTCGCCTCGACCGGTCCCGGCCGGCCGGCCGGGCGCCGACCTCCAGTCTGCACCGGCCGCGCCGACGCCCGGGTGCCGCGCGCGGCCGGTGCCGAGGCGTCCTGGAGGATCTCGGCGGCACGGGCGCGGTCGTCCGGGCGATCCTCGGCGCGGCCGCGGGGCCGTGAGCCGCCGGGCACGGCGTGTCAGGTCGTGGTCGAGATGACCACCCGGCGGTTCTTGGCACGTCCCGCCGGGTCGTCCGAGCCGTCGGCCTTCGTGTTCGGCGCGGCGGGTTTGCTCTCGCCGTACCCCCGCGCCCTGAGCCGGGGCCGGGGGATCCCGCCCTCGGTCGCCAGCCAGTCGGCCACCGCCCGGGCCCGTCGCTCCGACAGGGTCTGGTTGTGCGCGTCGTCGCCCCGGGCGTCGGTGTGCCCGTCGACCTGCACGGTCGCGCCGGAGGCGGCCTTCTCGGTGATCCGCCGGGCGATGCGCCTGAGCTCGGCGGCGGCCTCCGGCTTGATGGCGGCGCTGTCGAAGTCGAACAGCACGTCGGCCTTGACGGCGAAGGCGATCGAGCCGCCGCCCTCGAAGGCCTCGCTCTCGCCGACCTGGTACGCCGACAGGGACGCCGCCGGGATCGACACGGCCGGGATCGACACGGCCGGCACAGAGACGGCCGGCACCGAGACGGCGGGGATGCACTCCCGCCGCTCGTTGCAGGCGGGGGGACGGCGGATGTAGTCCCTGCGGATGTAGTCGCGGCGGATGTAATCCCGGCGGATGTAGTCGCGGCGGACGTACGGCACCCGGCCGCCGCCCTCCGGTACGACCTGGCACACCTCCGGGACCGACACGCCCTGGGCGTGCACGGCCTGGGCCCGCACTCCCTCCGCGCGCACCGGGTCGAGCTTGATCCCGCCCGCGTCCACGCCGGGGATCTCGACCGGCGGGATCTCCACGGCGGGGATGGAGACCGGCGGGATCGACGCCGCCCCGAGGCAGCCGCCGGGCGCCGGTGCGACCTGGGTGCACTGGGCGGGGATGCGCGTGGCGGGGATGTCCACCCCGGGGATGGTGACGGCGGGAATGGTCTCGCCGCCGATCTCCGCCGCCGGGACGACCACCGGATCGGCGTGTACGGCCGGTACCTCCACGGCCGGGATGAGCGTCCCGTTCGGGCAGCTCGCCGGCTCGGGGCCGGTCGGCACCGGTACGGCGGAGCCGCCCGGTGCCGCGGCGGATCCGCCGGTCGTCGCGGTGGCGCCCTGCGGTGTCGCGGTGGCCGGAGCGGTGGTCCGCGCGGGCGGATCCGCCGACCGGCGCTCGTCCCCGCCGCCGGTCGCGGTGGCGCCGCACGAGGCGAGCGCGAGTGCGACGAGCGGGGTGAGAAGTGCGGTCCTCACGCCGGATCCCCTGAAAGCCGTGGTCATCGCCCCCTGGCGTCGCGGCACGCGGCATTCGGCTGGAATTCGCATCCGGCCTGGTCACGACGGTCACCGTCACGCCCACAGGAATGCGGTGCCTTTCCTCGGATATCAATCATGATTTTTAGCATTTCGCGCCGTTCGCCGCGTACAGCGCGTGATGGATTTCCGTCATCCCGTGGCGGTACGCGGTCTGCGACTTCCGCGGCAGGCGGACGGCTCCCGCGGCAGGGAGGCGGCGCCGACCGGTCGCCGGCGCCGTCCGTGACCCGCCGTACGGTCCTGAGGATTCTCCGATCACCTGTCATCCGAACGCGCCCGGCGGACGGTAGTCATCACCGGAGACGACGGGACGGAGATGATCGATGGACGACGGGTTCGCCGAGTACGTGGCGCACCGGCATCTGCGGCTGTGCCGGATGGCGTACCTCCTCGCCCGGGACTGGGGCACGGCCGAGGACCTGGTGCAGACCGCGCTGGCGAAGGCGTGGACCGTCTGGCGGCGGATCGAGGGCAACCCCGATCCCTACGTCTACCGGATCATCGTGAACACCCACGCCTCGTGGTGGCGCAGGCGCTGGCGCGGGGAGATCCCGGCAGAGACGCTGCCCGAGACGGCCGATCCGCGCGACGCGGTCGCCGAGGTGGAGGACCAGGCCGCGCTGTGGCGCGCGATCGGCGCGCTCTCCCCGCGCCAGCGTGCGGTGATCGTCCTGCACTACTTCGAGGGACGGACGCTCACCCAGGTCGCCGACATCATCGGCTGCTCACCGGGAGCGGTGAAGAGCCAGCTGGGCCGGGCCCTCACCCGTCTCCGCGTCGATCCGGACGTCCAGACCATGACCTTGGAGGAGGTCCAGCGATGAGGCACACCGAAGACGACCTGCGCACGCTCCTGGACGGGTACGGCCGCGAGCGGCCCGGCGGCGAGCCGTCCGCCGACCTCGACGCGATCGTACGGCGAGGCCGCCGCATCCGCCGTACCCGGCGGGCCGCGGCCGGCGGGGCCGCGCTGGCCTGCGCGGTCGCCGCCGCCGTGCTGGTCGGCGGCCTGCCGTCCGGTCCGCCCCGGGCCGACGAGGCGGTGGCCGCCCGGCCCGCGCCCGCTCCGACCCCGACCGCGCCGGCGCCGGAGCTCCCCGACGGGTTCCCCGTGGTGCTGGGGGACCAGAGGTTCGACCTCTCCATCATCCACTCCCGGCGGTTCGAGGCGGTGGGCGCCGCCGGGACGGTGACCTTCACTCCGACCAGCTTCTTCACCGGGTACCAGGTGGTCTGTGACGACCCCGGCGCCTGGGTCGTCACGGAGCAGCGGCTCAAAGGCGGGGAGCGGGGCGGGACGGCCGGGCGCTGCGGGGACGGGGTGGGCGGGCACCACGACCGGCTGTCGGCGCCGTCCGGCTGGCTGGAGGGGCCGCAGTCCCTGAAGGTCTGGGTCTTCCCGGCGGACGCCCCGGTCCGGGAGGCGGCGGAGGCCGTCACCGGCTGCCGGCCGGCCCCGGCGGCGCGGGGATGCGACGAGAGCGCGCAGGCCCGGGCGTTGCGCGACCCCGAGGTGCGCAGGAGGCTGTCGGCCGAGGTCGGGGAGCGGCAGGGCCGGTGGGCCGTCGGGATCTACGACCGGCCCGCCGCGGCCGGGGCCGGGCCCGGCAGCGGATCCCCGGCGGGAACCGGGCATCCGGTGGAAGGGGCGTCCACGCCCGCCGGTCGGCGGGGGGACTGAGGCGGCGCGCCGCCCGGCCCGCGGAATCCGGCGCGAACGGGCCGCACGGCGGCGTTCCGCGCCGCCGCGCCGCTGGGCCGCTGGGCCGCTGGGCCGCTGGGCCGCCGCGCCGCCGGGCCGGATCAGGGGGCGCCGAAGTCCGGGCCGGGGTCGGGAAGGGCGAGGCGGCGGACGCGCTCGTCGGCGCCCAGCAACCGGAGCGCCCGGACCAGGGGCTCCCGGTGGATCTCCGTCTCGGCCCTGTCGTACATCAGCGTGAGCGCGTCGCGTAGTTTCGCCGCCTCCGTGACCAGGGCCTGGGCGGCGTTGACTCCGGCGTAGGTGTGCTCGGCCGAGGCCGGGTTCAGCCGGCCCAGGAGTTCGAGGACCCGCAGGTAGTGGTGGAGGAAGTCCTGCTCCGCCCGGGTCAGGGCGGGGAGTGGGGGCTCGGGCTGCATGGGGCCGTCCCTGGGGCGGGTGCGGGGGCGTGGACGTCCAGGCTACCGATCAGGCCAGGATGCCGATCGAGCGCGGAGCGGTCCACCGGACGGCGCCGAGCCGGTCACCGAGGGATCCCGAGGAGACCGGCGCCGCCGTACGGCCTCAGGCCTTCGGCGGGGTGAGGCGGAGCGGACCTCCGGTCCGGGTTCGCCGACCTGGAAACCGAGGCCTCCTTCTGGTGGAGGACGGGATCTGAGGGTTCTCCCCTCGGCCGAGGAGGCAGATCTGCGAGTCGACGGCGTCGCGGTCCGTGCTCAGCCCGGTCCGGCCAGCCGGGCGGAGTCGTCGTCGAAACGGCCGCCGAGGCGGGCGGCGAGGGCCTCGGCCCAGCGGGCGGGCAGATCGGCCCGTGCCGCGAGCAGCCGCCGGACGCCGTCCAGGTCGTCGCGGTCGACGTTCATGACGCGGTTCACCTCGGCCACGGTCAGGCCGTGGGCGGGCGTGTGCAGCAGCTGGAACGCCTGCCCGGCCGACACCCGCCCCCGGACGAGGACCCGCAGGTAGAACCCGGTCCGGCCGGCGGTCTGCAGCTCGACGGGGAGCCGCCCGGCGCCCGGTCTGCCGGCGTGGCGCGCGGCGAGCTTGAAGCAGGGCCGCCGGGGCTGGCTGACCTGCACGGTCGCGGTGCCGATCCGGTAGATCGAGCCGACCACCACCTCGTCATCGGCGAGTCCGGCGGTGGTGAAGTTCTCTCCGAACGCCGCCGGACCGAGCGGTCCGCCGAGCAGCGTCTCGGCGTGCGGGTAGTACTCGGCCGGATAGACGCACACGGCCTTGTCCGGGCCGCCGTGGTGGCGCAGGTCGGCTTGCTCGTCCCCGTCGAGCCCTTCGGGGCCGAGCGCGACCGGTCCCTCCACCGGCGTCTTGGCGATCGCGGACACCACCGGCCGTCCCCGCCAGGGGAGCGGGGCCGGCCGCCCCACCTGCAGTGACAGCAACCTCACGGCGTCACTCTCCCGGAAGGGAGGCCGGCTCCGCGCTCTGGTGCTCGGCGCAGTCCACCCGGAGCGCGGCGTCACCGAAGGGGGTGTCGAGCAGGCGGCAGTGGTGCGGGCGGCGGGGGTCGTCGTGGGCGTCACGGACGAAGAACCGGCAGGTCACGCAGGTGCGGGCGATCGCGAGCACGCCGGTGTCGTGGAGTCCGCCGACGAGGTCGAGCAGGAACCGCAGGGCGGCGGCCTTGTCGGCCTCACCGCAGGCGGCCAGCCGTTCGGTGATCGGGGTGGACCAGCGCTCCAGGTCGGCCGTCAGCCGTTCCCCGGCGTCGGTGAGGGCGAAGACGCGGCCGCGCCGGTCGGCCGGATCCGGCTCGCGCCGGATCAGCTCCTTGCGGCGCAGGGCGGCCAGCGCGTCGCTCACGGTGGCGAGCGAGACGTCGAACTCGGCGGCCAGGTCGCTGACCCGCGGTGGACGTGTCCGGCCGGACAGATGGAGCAGCAGCCGGGTCTGGATAGGGCTCAGTCCGCGGGTGTACGCCTGCCGCCACTGCAGAGTGCGCACCACGTGCCCGACCCGCTCCAGCGCCATCGCCAGGCGGCGGTCCAGGTCCGTGCCGCCGTCGGCCGACGGCTCCGCCCGGTCGGCCGGCAGCGCTCCCTCCGCCTCCATCAGCCCTCCAATCCTCAGCCCTCCTAAGCATATGGGTTGACAGGGCTGATCGTCTTCTCTAATTTCCTTGGCAGTCCTAACCTTAGGACTCCTAACCAAGAAAGGATGTGGCACCGCCATGCCTCGACCCGTCGGACCGGCCGCCTGGACCGGCCGCGCCTCCGCCGTGCGGCCCGCGGGGACCGCAAGCCGCGCCGCCCGCCGGATCGCCACCGCCGCGCTGGTGGCCCTCGCGGCCACGGGCGCCGTCGCGTCCCCTGCCGCGGCCCACCCGGACGAGGAGCGCCACCGGCACACCGGAGGGAGCGGGACCGGCATCCGCTCGCCGCGCGGTGACGTCCGCCCGGCCGCCTTCGACCTGGTGCACACGAGCGTCCGGCGTGTCGGCAAGCAGCTCGTCTTCACCGAGACGGTCCGCGGCCGTGCCGGCTCGGTACGGCCGGAGCCGACCGGGGAGTTCGCGGGCAGCGAGGTGCTCAGCTACGTCTGGCCCACCTCACTCGACCCGTCCGCGGTCGGCTTCACCGGCAAGAGCGGGATCCTCGCGCTCGCCGCGACGTCCCATCCCGACTTCGACGACACCCCCCGCTACGACGAGGACCGCAACGGCCGCACCGACGACGACGGCGCGCGGTGGCACAGCCACTGGGTGGTCCTCGTGCCGGACACCACCCGGCCGGACGGCGCGCTCAAGGTCCGCGACATCGCGGAGGGGGAGCGTCCCGACCTGCCGGAGACGTGGCCCGGGGTCCCCCTCTACCTGGACAGCCCGCCGTACCCGGCCCGGTTGAAGGCGGGCACCGTCCAGATCCGCGTCCCGCTGGCGGACCTCGGCTTCCCCGACGGGTTCTCCTACGACGGCGTCACCGCGGCTCTGCGCGTCAACGCCGACCTGCACGACCCGCTGCTCCGGGTGGCCGACGTGTTCGACGTCGCCTCCGGCCGCCTGTCCCTGCCCGGCCGGGTCTGAGACCCCCTGGCGGTCGCGGCGCCGGGCGGCGCGACCGCCTGTCAGGCATTCTCTCGGCGATGGCACCAGGTGAGCAGCGCGACGGGGGAGCCGTCCCGGTCCCGGTGGACGGGCGGGTCGCCGGTGAGGTCGAAGCCCGCGGCCCGGGCGACGGCCGCGCTGGCCCCGTTCTCCGGAGCGATGCGCAGCAGCACGCGGCTCATGCCCAGCGTGCCGTACGCGTAGTCCGTCATCAGGCGGACGGCCCGGACCGCCAGGCCGCGCCGCCGGTACGGCGCGCCGATCGTGTAGCCGAGCTCGGCGTCGGGGTCGTGGGGGCCGGCGCGGAAGAGCAGGATCTCGCCCTGGGCGGCGCCGTCACCGCCGTCGTCGGTGACCGCCAGGTGGATGCGGGTACCGGCGGCCCGCCCTTCACGGGCCCTGGTCAGGTAGGCCCGCGCGTCCTCGGCGGTGAAGGGGGAGCGGATCGGGGTCCAGCGGTCGATCTGCGGGTCCTCGAAGAGTCCGGCCATCGCGGGCAGATCGGCGTCGGTCCACTCGCGCAGGCGGATGCCCTGTCCGGAGAGGCTGATGGAGGGGGCGAACACGGTGGTGGTTCCGTTCGAGATCGTCACCCGCCCGATTCTGCCCTCACCGGCGCTGCCTGTCAGGCCCATGCGGCATACTGCCCGGCCATGGAAATAAAGGACTTCTGGCACCTCATCGAGCGGTCCCGGACGGCGGCGGACGACACCGACGGGCGGACCGAGTGGCTGGTGGAGCGGCTTGTGGAACGCTCCATCCAGGACGTGGTGGACTTCAACGGGCACCGGCACCGGCTGGACCTGGACGCCTTCCAGTGGCCGCTCTGGGCCGCGACCTGTGTGATCACCGGGGGTTACTCCGACGCCTCGTTCGACTGCTTCCGGGAGTGGCTCATCGGGCTCGGCCGGGAGACGTACGAGCGGGTGGTCGCCGACCCGGACGCCCTCGCGGACGTCCCCGAGGTGCGGGAGCTCGCCGCGCGCAAGGAGAAGCGCATGAAGGTCTCCCTCCCGGAGTGGGAGGACCTGGTCTTCGTCCCCGTCCGGGCCTACGCGGAGATCACCGGGGAGGACGAGGACGAGGCGGAGGCCGCCCTCGACCTCGACGGGCTGGCGGCCGAACCCCCGGGAGAGGGCTGGGACCTGTCCGACATGGAGGAGAACGCGCGGCGGCTCCCCCGGATGTGCGCGCTCTTCGGCTGGACGTCCTGACGGCGCCGCAGTCTGCGCGGCCCGCCCCGCCGTCCAGACCGGGGCCGTACCCGCGGTCCGCGCCCGGCCGATGCCGGACGCGGGCCGTTCCCCGCCCTCTCGCCTCCGTCCCCGGGTACGGCGGGCCGCCCGCGGGGAGCACGATGTCCGATCACCGCCAGCGGGGCGCCCCCCGGTCGGTCAGAGTCTGTTCCCGGCTCACACCGGGAACGGACACGGAGGACACGCCGGTGCACACGACCCTCGACCTGAAGGTGCTCTACTTCGGAACGCCCGTGGTGCTGATCGGCTCCCGCAACGAGGACGGCACCGCCAACCTCGCGCCGATGTCGTCCGCCTGGTGGCTGGGGAGCGCCTGCATGCTGGGCATGGGGAACAGCGCGCGGACGACGGCGAACCTGCTGCGCGAGCGCGAGTGCGTGCTCAATCTGCCGTCCTCCGCGATGGCCGACGCCGTCGACCGGCTCGCGCTGCTCACCGGGGAGCCGGTGGTGCCGCCGCGCAAGGCGCGCCAGGGCTACCGGTACGAGCCCGACAAGTTCGGGGCCGCCGGGCTGACCGAGCTGCCCGGCGAGCTCGTCGGGGCACCGCGCGCGGCCGAGTGCCCGATCCAGCTGGAGTGCCGGGTCACCGGGGCGCACCCGTTCGGCGGCGCCGAGCCGTACGCCACCGCCTTCGAGGTGGAGGTGGTGCGCGTCCACGTCGAGGAGGAGCTGGTCATCCCCGGGACGCGGCACATCGACCCGCTGGCCTGGGACCCGCTCATCATGAAGTTCTGCGAGTTCTTCGGCGGGGCCGGCAGCGTCCGCCCCTCCCGGCTCGCCGCGGGCTGGAACATGCCGCACCCGCACATGCCGCACGGGAGCGTGCCGCACCCGGACACGCCGCACGGGAGCGTGCCGCACCTGGACACGCCGCACGCGGACGCCCTCCACGCCGGGCGTTGACGCCGGCCGCCGCCGCTCCCACGATGGCCTTCGGGGGTCGCCGACGCCACGTCCTCCGGACGCCTTCTGCCCCGGCGGCCGCCTGCCCGCCACCGGGCGGGTCCGGAGCGTACGGCCCCGGCACCGGCGGGCGGGCCGTCCGGGCGGGCCGTCCGGGCGGGCCTCCCCCGACCCGCCCGCCCCGGACATGGACGCCCCGGACACGGAGGACACCCGGACATGGACGCCGATGACCACCCGGCCGAGAGCGGGGACACGGCCGGGGCCGTGCCCGGGACCGCCGCGGCCGGCGCCGCGGACGGGACCGCCGGGAGGAGGGGCCGGGGGATCGGGCTCGCGGTCCAGGCCGCCCTCTTCGGCTCGGCCGTCTTCCTGCTGGACCGCGCCGCGGGCGCGGCGGTCGCGGACCGGGCCGCCTCCACCGGGCGGATCGCCGACGGCACGTGGACCGAGCTCGCGCGCCACGGGGAGAGCGCCTCGGCGCCCGCGGGCCCGGTCGTGGGCTTCTTCCTGGTCGCGGCGATCCTCTTCGCGCCGGTGGCGGTCCTGCTGGACCGCCGCCGGCGGCGTGCCGAGACCGCCGGGCTGCTCCTGGCGGGCCTGCTCACACCGCCCTACCTGGCCGGGCTGGCGGTCGTCGCCCTCTTCACCGGCGCGGGACCGGACGTCCTGTTGTCGGAGGACACCGTCGCCCTGGTGCGGAGCCGGTTGCCCGACTGGTACGTCCCGGCCCGGTCGGCGCTGCTGGGTGCGGCGGCGACGGCCCACCTGGTGAACGTGTTCCTGCTCGCCAGGGCGGCCGCCGCACACCAGCGGGCCGTGCCGGTCCCCGGAACGGTGCCGCTGCTCCTGGCCCACCTGCCCCTGGTCGGCGTGCACGTCACGGTGCTCGGTTCCGTCGCGATCGGCCAGGCGGGGCGGCTCGCCCGGCAGGAGGCGCGGACCGCCCCGGAGGGCGCGTACGCGGGGCCGGGGCTGTTCTACCTGGACGACGCCGCCGGGCTCCTGCGGTGGTACGGCGTGCTCTTCGCCGTCGCCGGGGCGCTCGCGCTCGCGCTGGCCGCCGCCGTCCGCCGCCGCGGAGCCGCCGCCCCGCTGCCGGCCGTGCTGGGGGCGGCCGGGATCCCGTTCCTGCTCCTGCTGCTGGTGGCATCGGCCGCCACGCCCTTCACGCAGAGCGGGGCCGCGGACGAGCCCGTCCCCGGGGTCCTCGGCTCAGGGCCCGACTGGTACCCGCCCGCCCTCCTCACCCAGACCCTGCTCGGCGCGGTGGCCTACCTCACGGCCGCGGTGCTGCTGGTCAGGGGCGGCTACCAGGGGGCACGGGACGCCCGGGGCGCGCCGGGGTGAGCACGTCGCGCAGGGCCCGCACGGCGGCGCGCACGGCGGGGATCTGGTCGGCCTCGCGGGGGTGGACCAGGTGGAGGGTCCGGGGGCGCAGCCCGCGCGCCGGGCGGACGGCGACACCGGGGCCGGTGAAGGCGTCGAGGGCGAGCCGGGGGAGCAGCCCGATGCCCAGCCCGCGGGCGATCAGCGCCTGGACGACCACGTAGTCGTCGGTGCCGTGCCGTACGTCGGGGGTGAAGCCGGCCTCCTCGCAGGTCCGGCGGAGGAAGGCGGCGCAGCGCTCGCAGCCCGCGATCCACTTCTCCTCCGCCAGCAGCCGCAGGTCCACCGGGGTGTCCGGCCCGCTGCCGCCGTCGCCGCCGTCCCCGTCGCCGTCGTCGCCCGCGGCGTGCGGATGGGAGCGGGGCAGCACCAGCAGGACCGGGTCCTCGCCGAGCGGGACCCGCACCAGGGCCGGGTCGCCGGCCGGTTCCTGCCCGGCGTGCGCGAACGTCACGGCCAGGTCCGCCTCCCCGGCGGCGAGCAGGGCGAGCGCCTGCGGGGGCTCGGCCTCGCGGAGCCGTACGTCCACGCCGGGGTGGCGGCGGCCCAGCAGGCTCATGGCGGCCGGGACGACCGTGGCGCTCGCCGAGGGGAACGCGGCCAGCCGTACGGTGCCCGCCCGCAGGTGCGCCAGGGCGGCGAGATCGTCGTCGGCGGCGTGCAGCCGGACGGCGACGGCGTCGGCGTGGCGGAGCAGCACCTGGCCCGCCTCGGTCAGCTCCACCCCGCGCGGGCGGCGCAGCACCAGCGCCATCCCGGCCTGCCGTTCGAGCGCGCGCAGGTGCTGGCTGACGGCGGGCTGGGTCCAGCCGAGGGCGCGGGCCGCGCCCGCGATCGACCCGGCGCGGGCGATCTGGCGGAAGACGAGCAGGCGGTGGGGGTCCATCCCGGAAGGCATGCCATAAGTGTTCCTTGGGTCTCGCCCAAGAAGAACACGTCTACCTATGGGGTGCCCCGCCGGGCGAGGATGCGGGCATGACACGGACCATAGGCCTGATCGGCGGGATGAGCTGGGAGTCGTCGGCGGAGTACTACCGCCTGATCAACGAGGAGGTCCGCCGCCGGCTGGGCGGCCACCACTGCGCGCGGACCCTGATGCTGAGCGTGGACTTCGCGGAGATCGAGGCCATGCAGCGCGCGGGCGACTGGGCGGCGGCGGGGAAGCTGCTCGCCGGCGCGGCCCGGACCCTGGAAGGCGGCGGGGCGGACCTGGTCCTGCTCTGCACCAATACCATGCACCACGTCGCCGCGGAGGTCGAGGCCGCGCTCACGGTGCCGTTCGTGCACCTCGTCGACGCGACGGCGGAGCGGATCTCCGCCGTCGGCCTCACGACCGCCGGACTGCTCGGCACCCGCTTCACCATGGAGATGGACTTCTACCGCGAGCGGATGCGCCGGCACGGCATCGAGGTCCTGGTGCCGGACGACCCCGGCCGCGCGCTGGTGCACGACGTCATCTACCGGGAGCTCACCCGGGGGCGGGTGGAGGACGCCTCCCGCGCGGCCTACCGGGAGGTCATCGCCGAGCTGGCCGCCCGCGGCGCCCAGGGGGTGATCCTCGGCTGCACCGAGATCACGCTGCTCGTCGGCCAGCAGGACAGCCCGGTCCCGGTCTTCGACTCCACCCGCATCCACGCCGAGCGCGCGGTGGACCTGGCCCTGGCCGGGGCGGGCGCGCCGGGCCGGGCCGCTGACGGGGGCACGCCGGGCCGGACAGGCGGTCCCGGCGGGGCCGGGGCGTCAGCGGGTGAGGTCGTCAGCGGGTGAGGTCGTCAGTGCGTCGGGACGCCAGCGGGTCAGGTCGTCAGCGGGTGAGGTCGTCAGTGCGTCGGGACGCCAGCGGGTCAGGTCGTCAGCGGGTGAGGTCGTCAGTGCGTCGGGTCGTCAGTGCGTCGGGTCGATGACGCAGAAGCGGTTGCCGTCGGGGTCGGCGAGGACGACGAAGTCGGGGTCCTCCGGGTAGAGGTCCCAGTCGACCCGCTCGGCGCCGAGGGCGAGCAGCCGCTCGACCTCGGCGGCCTGGTCGGCGGTGTCGCGGGCGTAGAGGTCGAGGTGCACGCGCGGGTGCTCCTGCGCGGGGACGGCGCTGCGGTCGAGGGCCACCGCGACGCCGGAGCCCGCGGCGGGGGCGAGCACCGCCCACTCGTCGCTCACCTCTCCGCGGGGCACGTAGCCCAGCGCCCCGCTCCAGAACTCCACCGCCCGCCGTACGTCGCCGACGCCCATGACCACCGTCTTGATCTCCAGCATGCGCCGATCATGCCCGATGATCCGGGGGGTATCCCGCCGGTGCGCGGATGCCCGCTCGCCGGAGCCCTCACCGGGCCGCGCGGGACAACGGCCGTGGCCGCGCGGGACACCGGCCGCACGGCCCGCGGCGGCAGGGCCGCGAGGCCGTACGGCGCCGGGTGGCGGAGGCCGTCCCCCGATCAGCCGTGTCGACGACCCTGCGGGTCGATACAGCTAGCGGGCGTGCCAGGCGGACAGGATCTCGGCCTCCCGCTCGGGGGTGATAGTGGTCTCGACCGCGTAGTCCGCCTCGGCGGCGCGGATCTCGCGGACCGACTGCCGGAAGGGGCGCGGGTCCAGACCGGCGGCGCGGGCGGCGGACGGGTCGGCGGTGTTGGCCGAGGTGTCGCCGCCCCCGGCCCAGAGCGGCAGGGACCGGCCGTCCTGGCCCTCCGCGTGCAGGAAGTCCGCGTCCACCCAGGTGAGCGTGGTGCCCGGCGGGGCGACCTCGGCCGCGATCTGCTCCAGCATGTCGCCGAAGGTGAACGGCGGGGGCGGGCTGACCGCGTGGAAGGTGCCGCCGGAGCCCCTGCCCGCCATGGCGACGATCCAGGAGGCCATGTCGCGCCCGTCGATCACCTGGATCGCGGCCGAGGGGTCGCCTGGGGCCAGCACCTCGCCGCCGCGCGCGATGCGGTTGACCCAGTAGGTGAAGCGGCCGGTGTAGTCGTGCGGGCCGATCACGTAGGTCGGGCGGACGACCAGCGTGCCGGGGCCGAACCGCTCGGCCGCGGTCCGCTCGCACAGGACCTTCAGCGGGCCGTAGGTCTCGCTCGTCACCGTCTCGGGGACCGGGCCGCCGGTCTCGACGAGGGGCGCGTCCTCGGTGAAGCCCGGTTTCTGGTCGCGGGCGTAGACGGCCGTGGTGGAGACGAAGACGTACCCGCCGCCGCCGGCCGGGCCCGCGACCGCGTCGGCGAGGGCGTCGATCTGGGACGGGAGGTAGGCGCTGACGTCGATCGTGGCGTCCCAGGCGCGGCCGCCCAGGATCGCCAGGCCGGTGTCGCGGTCGGCGATCAGGTGCTCCGCCTCGGGAAAGAGGCCGGGGCCGGTCCGGCCCCGGTGGAGGAGGGAGACCTCGTGCCCGGCGGCGAGGGCGGCCTCGGTGATGTGCCGTCCGACGAACCGGGTGCCGCCGATGATCAGAATTCGCATACAAGGCATCTTTCCCTACATGGGATAAATTGCGCGGCATGGTCGGCGGATGGAAGGTGCTCCTGCTCGGGGGTGCGTCGGGGACGGGCAAGAGCCGGGTGAGCTACCCGCTGGCCCGGCGCTACGGGGTCGCGCTCGTCGAGCTCGACGACATCGTCGAGGCGCTCCAGGCGGTGACCACACCGGAGCAGCAGCCGCTGCTGCACTACTGGAACACCCATCCCGAGGCCGCGCACCTGCCGCCCGACGAGATCGTCCGGCTGCAGATCGCCACCTGCGAGGCGCTCGCTCCCGCGGTGGAGGCGGTGGTGGCCAACCATCTGGAGACCGGCACCCCCGTGGTCATCGAAGGGGACTATCTCCTGCCCTCCCTCGCGGCCGAGCTGGCCGGGCGGTACGGCGGGGGCGCGGGCCGTACGGCGGGCGCCCCGGAGACGGCGGGCGCGCCGGGCCCACAGGGGGGCGGGGACGCCCCCGGCGGGCACGGGGACGTCGTGGCGGCGTTCCTGCACGAGCCGGACCGGGCGCAGCTGGTGGAGAACTACCGCCGCCGCGAGCCCGGGGCGGGGGAGCAGACCGGGCGGGCCGAGGTGAGCGCCCGCTACGGGGACTGGCTCGCCGCGCGGGCCGCCGAGGCCGGCGTCCCCGTGGTCCCCGCGCGCCCCTGGTCCACCGCGGTCCGGAGGGTCATCGAGGTCCTCGGCCCGTGACGGCCGGGCCCCGGCGGGGGTGCGGGCCCGTGGCGCGCCCGGCGGGGTGCGGGCCCGTGGCGCGCCCGGCGGGGTGCGGACCGGTGGCGTGGCCGCGGGGCCCGCTCTCTTTTCCCCCGGGGAGGAGCAGCGGGTACGTTGACAGAAGTGATGCCTATACCCGGGGTGGTCCGCTTGACGATTCAGCCGAGAGCCGACTCCGGCGGCCCGCCCCGCGCGCCCCTGTCCGCTCCCCCGTCCGGTCCCGCCCCCCGGAGCGCCCCGCCCGGCCTGGCGGTCAACCTCGTCGATCCCCCGGCGGGGATCGAGGTCGTCGGGGAGATCGACCGCACGACCAGGGACACGTGGTCCGAGGCGCTGACCGCGGCGGCCGCGGGCGCGGGCGACGTCCATCTCCACCTCGCGGGGCTGAGGTTCATCGATGTGCGGGGCGCGTGGTTGATAACCGACGCGGCGGGCACTCTTCCTCCGGGAAAACGGATATTCCTGCACCACCCGCCCCGCATACTGAGAACCGTACTGACCCTGATCGGATCCGACCCCCTTCCGGTCGTGGTGGAGAGTCCATGAACGTCGCACCGTCCGCCCCCGCAGACCCCTTCGACCACCCGGCGCTCTTCTACCGGGACGCGGCCGAGTACCTCGCGGGCACCGTGCCGTTCGTCAGGGACGGTCTGGCCGCCGGCGAGCCGGTCGCGGTGGCCGTGCCCGAGGGGAACCTCGGCCTGATCCGGGACGCGCTCGGTGACGCGGCCCGCGAGGTGCGGATGATCGACATGAGCCGGGCCGGGCGCAACCCCGGGCGGATCATCCCCGCCGTGCTGCGGGCCTTCGCCGACCTGCACCCCGGCCGGCGCGTCCGCATCGTCGGCGAGCCGATCTGGCCCGGCCGCTCGGCGGCCGAGTACGTGGCGTGCGTCCAGCACGAGGCGCTGATCAACCTCGCGTTCGCCGGCCGGGACGCCGTGATCCTGTGCCCGTACGACGTCGGCGGCCTGCCCGATGAGGCCATCGAGGACGCGCGGATGACCCATCCGGTCCTCGTGGACGGCGCCGGCCGCCGACGGAGCGCCGACTACGCGCTGGAGCGCGTGCTGAGCGCGTGCAACCGGCCGCTGCCCCACCCGGCGGACGCCGCCGAGCTGAGCTACGGCGCGGGCTTCTGCGACGACCCGCTGGGCCGGGTCCGCGCCTTCGCCGCCGCGCACGCCGCCCGCTTCGGCCTGTCCGGTGACCGGCTGGAGGACCTGCGGCTGATCGCCAGCGAGCTGGCCGCCAACAGCCTCGACCACGGCGGCGGCTCGGGGACCGTGCGCATGTGGCGGGAGGACGGGCGGGCGGTGCTGGACGTCAGCGACGCGGGCCACATCACCGACCCGCTGGCCGGGCGCCGTCCGACCCCCGTCTACCAGCCGGGCTCACGCGGCCTGCTGGTCACGCAGCTGCTGTCCGACCTGGTCCGCGTGCACACCGGGCGGGACGGCACCACGATCCGGGTCTACTTCGACCTGGACGGCGCCGACCCCCTGCCGTACGTCCGGGGCGCCGGGGACGCGGCGAACGTCTGACGGCCGGGAGCGGCCCGGCGGGCCGATGCGCGTGGCGGGCGGGGATGTCCGGCGGGGAGGCGTAGCCGGGCCGGTCAGTCCGGCCGGGCCGGGGGGCGCGGGCCGTCCGGGCCGTTGAGGATCCTCTCGAGGCCGTCGAGGATCAGGTCGAGCCCGAAGGCGAACTCGTCGGCGTAGGCGTAGCCCGGCCGCAGGGCGTGGTCCGCCATCATCTCGGCGAGGTGGGGGTACACGCCGTCCGGCATCCGCCGGGTGATCGACTCCGCCACGTCGCCGAGCTCCTCCGGCGTGCCGAACGGCAGGCTCGCCTCCTGCAGGACGAACCCGTAGACGTAGCTGTCGATGGCGGAGTACGCGTGCGCGGCCATCCCGATCGAGAATCCCGCGGCCCGCAGGCTCCCGATGACCGCGTCGTGGTGCCGCAGCGTCGCGGGGCCGGGGTTGCGCCGGGACTCCATCAGCCCGAGCGCCCAGGGGTGCCGGGCGAGCGCCCGGCGGGCGGAGGCCGCGCGCCGGCGCATGGCGGTCTTCCAGTCGGCACCGGGGGAGGGCGGTTCGATCTCTTCGAAGACGAGGTCGACGATCCCGTCCAGGATCTCCTCCTTGCCCGCCACGTGGTGGTACAGCGACATGGCCTCGACCCCGAGCCGTTCGGCCACCTTGCGCATGGTGACCGACGCGATGCCCTTCTCGTCGGCGACGCGCACGGCGGCCTCCAGGACGCGCTCCCTGCTCAACGAGGTCCGGGGCGCCCGGCGCCGGTCGGGGCGTGATGTCATGCGCTCTCTCCGTGCTCCCCGACGTCCGCGACGGTCCGGGCCCTTGACTGCCTTACGGCCGTAAGGATAGCGTCGATTTGCGCCTTACAGGTGTAAGGCATCCGGCGGAGTGCCGCGCGGCGCGGTCCTGCGGCCGGTGCGGAGGGAGAGGGCATGGACGCACGCGAAGGATCGGGGAGAGCCGGCGACCGGGGCGGGATGAGGGTCTGCGTCGTCGGCGCCTCCGGGAAACTGGGGCGGTACATGGTCCGGCACGCCCTGGACAGGGGGTACGAGGTGGTGGCCGTGTGCCGCGAGCGGAGCGTCGGGAAACTGGCGGAGTTCGCGGACCGCATCACCGTCGTGCCGGGGGCGACCGACGACCGCGAGGTCATCCGGCGCGCGGTCGCCGGGTGCGACGGGGTGCTCACGGTGCTGGTCCCCTGGGGGATGCGGGGCTACTCAAGCGGGACGGCCCAGGCGGTGCTGGACCACGCGCCCCCGGGGGCGCGGCTGGTCTTCTCCTGCGGGTGGCACATCACGCGCGACGGGAAGGACCGCTACACCCTCGGACTCCGGGCGTTCGTCAAGGCGTTCGGCCTGATCGCCAGACTCTCGCGCGTGGCGGACATCGACGACCAGGTGGAGGCGTGCCGCCGGATCTTCGCCAGCGACACCCGCTGGACCGTCGTGCGGGGCAGCGACCTGGAGGAGGGCGAGAGCCAGGGGCTGCCGGTGTGGAGCCGGCACGTCGGCGACCCCGTCCTGGCGAGCAACCGCACCCGGCGGGTGGACTTCGCGCTGTTCATGGTGGAGGCGCTCACCGACGACCGGCTGGTCCACGAGGCCCCGGCGATCGTCGGCCGCCTGACGCCCTCGGCGCGCGCGCACGCCCGGCCGGAGTGATCCCGGCGGCACGCCGTACGGAGGGGGCCGTACGGAGGGCCGGCCGCGGGGACGCCCGCCCGGTTAGGCGCGGCCGGAGGCCTTCTGGCTGCGCCGGGAGAGCGAGTCGATCACCACGGCGGCCAGCAGCACGGCACCGGTGACCATGAACTGGATCGAGCTGCTCACGCCCTGCAGCGCCATGCCGGAGGCGATCGACTGGATGACCAGCATGCCCAGCAGTGCCGAGTAGGCCGTGCCGCGCCCGCCGAACAGGCTGGTGCCGCCGATCACGGCCGCGGCGATGGCCATCATCAGCACGTTGCTCTGACCGGTCGCCTGGCTGGCCGAGGCGATCCGGGAGGCGGCGAAGACGCCGCCGACCGCCGCCATCGCGCCGGAGATCATGAAGACCGAGACGCGGATCGCCGCGACGTTGACGCCCGCGCGCCGGGCCGCCTCGATGTTCCCGCCGACCGCGAAGACGTTCCGCCCGTAGCGGGTACGGCGCTGCACGAAGTCGGCGGCGGCCACCACCAGCAGGAAGATCAGCAGGGCGAGGGGCAGGCCCTTGTACTGGTTGAGGACGTAGGCCACGGCGAACGAGCCGAGCGCCAGGAGCGCGGTGCGCAGGACGATGTCGGCCATGGTGCGCGAGGGGATGCCCGCGGCGCGGCGGCGGGCGTTGCCCGTGACCGAGGCGGCGAAGAAGACGGCCGTCACCAGGGCGGCCAGGCCGTAGGCGGCGATGACCTGGTTGAAGTAGGTGCTGGTGAGGGAGGCGACCAGGCCCTCGTAGGGCAGGTTGATGGTGCCGCTGGGGCCCAGCACCCAGAGCTGGAGCCCGGTCCAGCCGAGCATGCCGGCCAGGGTGACCACGAACGACGGCACGCCGACCGCGGCGAAGAACGCGCCGTGGACGAGTCCCAGCAGCATCCCGGTCGCCACCGCCGCGGCGATCGCCGCCACCGGGTTCCACCCGTTGTTGACGTGCAGCACGGCCAGCACCGCCGCGCTCGTCCCGCTGACCGCGCCCGCGGCCAGGTCGATCTCACCGAGCAGCAGCACGAAGACGATGCCGACCGAGATCAGGCCGGTCGCCACGATGTCGATGCTGAGGTTCGACAGGTTCTGCGGGGACAGGAACTGGCTGTTCATGCTCTGGAAGATGACCCAGATGAGGACCAGCCCGATCACGACGGGCAGGGAGCCGAGCTCGCCGCCCCGGACCTTGCGCTTGAACTCCTCCGCGTAGCCCGCCAGGCCGCGCTCGCGGACCAGCACCCGCGGGTCGAACTGGGCCTCGGCGGCCGGCCCCGCCGGCGGCGCGGTCTCGTCCGCCCGGTGCCTTCCCCTGGACTCAGCCATCGGTGCCCTCCCCGGGCCGGTCGTCCTGACCGGGACGCTCCTCCCAGGGCAGGCCGGCGGGGCGGTCGGTGCGGGCCCGGCGCCGGGTGACCACGTTGTCGCTCGCCCCGGTGATCGCGGCGATGATCTCCTCCTGCGTGGTCCGCCCCACGTCGAAGCACCCGTTGTTGCGACCCAGGCGGAGTACGGCGACGCGGTCGGCGACCGCCATCACGTCGACCATGTTGTGGCTGATCAGGATCACCCCGAGCCCCTGGTCGCGCAGGCGCTCCACCAGGTCGAGGACCTGGGCGGTCTGCTCCACGCCGAGGGCCGCGGTCGGCTCGTCCAGGATCACGATCCGCGGCTCGCCCAGCAGCGACCGGGAGATCGCCACGGTCTGCCGCTGGCCGCCGGAGAGGGACGCCACGGGGATGCGCACGCTGGGGATCCGGATGGAGAGCGTGCGCAGCAGGTCGCGGGCGCGCTTCTCCATCGCCACCTCGTCCAGCAGGCCGAAGCGCCGCAGTTCCCGGCCGAGGAACAGGTTGCCGACCACGTCGAGGTTGTCGCACAGGGCGAGGTCCTGGTAGACGGTCGCGATGCCCAGCTCCTGCGCCGCGGACGGGCTGGCGATCGTGACGGGCCTGCCCTCCCAGCGGATCTCGCCGCTGTCGGCGGGGCCCACGCCCGCGATCACCTTGATGATGGTGGACTTGCCCGCGCCGTTGTCGCCGACCAGGGCGACGACCTCACCGGCGTGGACGTCGAGCTCGACGTCCGACAGCGCCTGGACGGCGCCGAAGCGCTTGGAGACGCCCTGCACGGCCAGGATCGGCTCTTCGCTCACCGCGGTCATGACAGCCCGGCGTCCTTGCAGGCGGCCTGGACCTCGCCGGTGCAGATCTCCGCGACCGTCCAGAAGCCGTCCTTGACCACCGTGTCCTTGATGTTGTCCTTGGTGACCACGATCGGCTTGATGATGATCGCGGGGATCTGCGTGCTCGTCCCGTTGTCCACGGTCGAGGTGCCCTGCACCGGCCTGCCGGAGCCGAGGTCGACGGCGAGCCGGGCGGCGTTCTGCGCCTCGGGCTTGATCGGCTTGTAGATCGTCATCGTCTGGGTGCCGAGCAGGATGCGCTGGATGCCGGCGAGCTCGGCGTCCTGACCGGTCAGCGGCGTGCCCTTGGGCACCCCGGCGTTCTGCATCGCCCGGGCGATGCCGCCGGCCATGCCGTCGTTGGCGGAGTAGATCCCGATGACCTTGTCCGCGCCGAGCGCGGTGAACGCCCCGGCCGCCTGGGTGTTGGCCTGGTCGGGGCTCCAGTCCGGGGTGTCGTACTCCTTGCCGATGGTCACCTGGCCGTCGAGGACGGAGTGGGCGCCCTTCTTGAAGTCGCCGGCGTTCGGGTCGGTCGGCGAGCCGTTGACCATCACGATCGGGCCGCGCTTGGGGTCGCCGCCCGCCTTGAGCGCGTTCAGCAGCGCCTCGCCCTGCATCTTGCCGACCTGCACGTTGTCGAAGGAGGTGTAGGCGTCAATCGGGCCTCCGGCGAGCCGGTCGTAGGCGACCACCTTCACGCCCTGCTGCTTGGCCTTGGCCACCGACGAGGCGATCGCCTTGGCGTCCACCGGGTCGAGGATGAGCACCCTGACGTTGTTGGTGAGCATCGAGTCGACCTGCTGCTGCTGCTGGTTCGGGTCCTGGTTGGCGTTGGCGTAGACGACCTCGCACGTCGGGCAGAGCGCCGCGACCTCCTGCTGGATGTACGGCCGGTCGAACTTCTCGTAGCGCGCGGTCTTCGTCTCCGGCAGCAGCAGCCCGATCTTGAAGCCCGCGGTCTCGGTCCCGCCCGTGGCCCCGGGGGAGGTCCCGGCGGGCGTCATGGTGCCGCCCGACTGCCCCGCGGTCCCGCAGGCCGCCGTCCCCAGCACCAGGGCGAGCGCGAGGCCGCCCGCCGTCCGTCGCACCGTCTTCACCGCAGTCCCCCCGAACGGTCCTCACCGTGACCCTCGAACGCGCATCGCAGGCCGATGCCCTTAGGCGGGGCCGTACCCGGGGCCGGAACCGCGACTCCGGGCCGGAGCAGACCTTGGGCAGGTCTTGGCCGACCGGCGGGGAGCCGGAGGCGGGCTTGGCGGAATCCGCACGTCCTCCCGGAACCTGCGGAAATTTGTCCCATAAATATGGTTTGGAATCGTTTTTGGCGATTTGCGAATGCCGATGGGGTCCCCGGGTACGGGGCGGCGGACCGAGGATGCACGACCTTTGGAGGCATTCGGTGAGCGAGTATCCAGCCGGGGCGGGGGGTCGCCCGGAACACCGGGAAGGCCGGGAGTACCCGGAACGCTCGGAACAGGGCGGAGAGCTGCGCGAGGTCGCCCGGCAGGCGGCCGAGCAGACCAGATCGGCCGTCGGGGAGGTGGCCGGGACCGCCGGTGAGCAGACCCGGGCGGTGGCCGGGGAGGCGGGCCACCAGGTGCGCCGCGTGGTGGACGAGCTGCGCGGCCGCGCGGACGAGCAGGCGTGGCGGCAGAGCAGGCGCGCCGCCCAGGGCATCCGCCAGTGGGCCGACGAACTGGCCGCCGCCGGTGACGCCGTCAAGCCCGACTCCCCGGTCGGAGGAGTGGTCCGGCAGGTCGCCGACGGGGGGCGGCGGGCCGCCGACTACCTGGAGCGCAACGGCCTGGCCGGGGTGGTGCAGGAGGTCCAGGACTTCGCCCGCCGCCGCCCGGGGGCCTTCCTGGCCGGGGCGCTGGCGGCCGGCTTCCTGGTCGGCAGGATCGCCAAGGCCGCCTCGGAGACCGGCGGCTCCGCCGGCGCGGGGGACGGCGACGCCGGTACCCGCGCAACCGGGCGGGACCACGACGGCGCCTCCGGGCGTCCCTGGCCCGAGGGCGGCACCGGGCGCGCCTGGAGCGACGGCGGAGACAGGATCGCGCAGGGCGCCTGGGGCTCCGACGACGACGCCGGCACGCCGACGGCCCCGGTCCGTCCGGTCCCGCCCGTCACCCCGCCCCCGATCGCGCCGGGCCCCGCCGTCCCGCCCGGCCCCGCAGTCCCGCCCGGCCCCTCCACCGCGGCGGGCCCGTCCGCCCCGTACGGCCCGCCGGACCGTACGGCGGGCACCGGGCCGGTGCCCGGCGAGGAGCGCTTCCCCGGGACCCCGGTGACCCCGCCGCCGACGGACCGGGGCGGTGAGCCGCGATGAGCACACCCGTCGAGCCCGAGCCGCCCTCGCTGGGGCAGTTGGTCGGTGAGATCGGGGAGGACCTGTCGCGGTTGTTCCGCCAGGAGGTGGAACTGGCCAAGGCCGAGATCCGGCAGGAGGCGGGCAAGGCAGGCAAGGCGGCCGGGCTGCTCGGCGGCGCCGGGTTCGCCGCCGCGATGACCGCCCTGCTGGTGACGCTGGCGCTCGTGTTCGCCCTGGGCGACGCCATCGGCCTGGGCTGGGCCGCGCTGATCGCCGCCGTGCTGTGGGCGGGGGCGGGTGCGGCGCTGTTCACGACGGGCAGGGCCCGGCTGCGGCAGGTGTCGCCCACGCCGGAGCAGACCATCGAGACACTCAAGGAGGATGCGCGATGGGCGCGGAACCTGACCAGATAAGGGCCGAGATCGCGGCCACCCGGGCGGAGCTCGCCGCCGACGTGGAGCGGCTCGCGGACAAGACCAGCCCGGCGCGGATCGTGCAGCGCCGTACCGGCCGGATGCGGCAGCGCATGCGCGTGGTCCGCGAGCGGGTGATGGGCACCCCGGCCCACGCCGCCCACCAGGTGCGGCGGCAGGCCGGGCAGACCGCGCAGAGCGTCCGCGAGACCGCCGCCGAGGCGGCGGGCACGGTCCGCGAGACCGCCGCGGAGACCGCGGGCACGGTCCGGGACGCCGCCTCCGGAGCGGCGGACGCCGTACGGCAGGGCGCGCAGCAGGCCGCGGGGGCGGTCAGGGAGGCACCGGAGCAGGCGATGCGAGGAACCCAGGGCAACCCGCTGGCGGCCGGCCTGATCGCCTTCGGCGCGGGCCTGCTCGCGGCGGCGCTCATCCCGAGGACCGAGGCCGAGCAGCGGGCCGCCGAGCAGCTCCGCGACCAGGTCGGCGAGATGGCCGCGCCGGTCGCCGAGGCGGTGCGGGAGTCGGCCAGGCAGCTCGGCCAGGAGGCGGGACAGGTCGCCAGGGAGGCCGCCGAGCAGGTCAAGGAGACCGCCGCCGAGGCGGCGCGGACCACCGGCGACGAGGCCCGCGACCAGGCCCGGCAGGTGGCCGACCGGACCCGTTCCGCGTCCGGCTCCTGACCGGGGCTCCCGGGACCCGCGCGGGCGCCCGGCGCCGCGCCCGGTGCGCCGGGTGTCAGGCC